>NZ_JBEAFH010000030.1:0-743 GCF_040061575.1 Klebsiella sp. CB_Kp196 | reverse complement strand
ACGTTCTCACCAGCACGGCCTTCGTCCAGCAGTTTGCGGAACATTTCAACGCCAGTACAGGTAGACTTCGCAGTCTCTTTGATACCAACGATTTCAACTTCTTCGCCAACTTTGATGATACCGCGCTCTACACGACCGGTAACAACGGTACCACGACCGGAGATGGAGAATACGTCTTCGATCGGCAGCAGGAACGGCTTGTCAATCGCACGCTCTGGTTCCGGGATGTAAGAATCCAGGTAGCCAGCCAGTTCGATGATTTTCGCTTCCCAGTCTGCGTCGCCTTCCAGCGCTTTCAGAGCGGAACCGCGAACGATCGGAGTGTCGTCGCCCGGGAAATCGTACTGAGACAGAAGTTCACGAACTTCCATTTCAACCAGTTCCAGCAGCTCTTCGTCATCAACCATGTCGCATTTGTTCAGGAACACGATGATGTACGGAACGCCTACCTGACGACCCAGCAGGATGTGCTCACGAGTCTGCGGCATCGGGCCGTCAGTCGCAGCAACAACCAGGATCGCGCCGTCCATCTGCGCAGCACCGGTGATCATGTTTTTAACATAGTCGGCGTGGCCCGGGCAGTCTACGTGCGCGTAGTGGCGAGTCGGGGTGTCATATTCAACGTGAGAAGTGTTGATGGTGATACCACGAGCTTTTTCTTCCGGCGCGTTATCGATCTGGTCGAATGCGCGAGCAGAACCACCGTAGGTTTTAGCCAGAACGGTAGTGATTGCAGCGGTCAG
>NZ_JBEAFH010000029.1:0-771 GCF_040061575.1 Klebsiella sp. CB_Kp196 | reverse complement strand
GAGCTACAGGAACGCCGCAAGGCCGAGAGGGACAGCGAGCCGGTTGCGTGGACTGATGAAGAAGAATTGCGCGATGCGAATGAAGGAGGGAGCGGTTATTTGTTTGGGATTGGACATGACGCGAACAAATTCGCTGACCCGCGGCGTCAGATAATGCTCTATCGCCACGCGCAGCAGCCGGTAGTGCCTGAAGAAAAGCCAATGCCTAATCCGCTGAGCATGTACGCGGTTGATGCTGTTGCGGCTATAGCAGAGGTGAAGGGCTGGAACGCCTGCCGCGCCGCCATGCTGCAGGCTGGTGATACAGTTCGCGACCTATCCACGCCAGTAGACCCACAGGTCGCTGAATACGAGCAAAACGTATTGCAGGCTGGCAACTCTCCGGTAATTCCGGAGGGGTACGTGATGGTGCCGAAGGAGCCGACATCCGAGATGATTTGGGCTGCAAAGTACTGCTTCACATCAACACCAGGCTGGGATGTATTTAAATCTGCCTACAAAGCCATGCTCGCAGCCGCCCCGCAGGAGGTGAAGCGATGTCCGCTATGACTTTTGTCGTTGAGTTTGAGGATGGAAAGGAGCCGCCAGTACACGCGCACATGGAAGTGCTTGGCGGTAAGGTTGTCGCGGTGGCGTTTCGTGATGCTTTGGAGGAGCCAGAAGAGGATGACGACTGATGCCTAAATCCCCCGCAGAACGCAAAGCCATAAAACACAAACACCATATTTGTTATCAACAAATCTAAGGTTTGTTATTTATGCAAATGATAAC
>NZ_JBEAFH010000028.1:0-777 GCF_040061575.1 Klebsiella sp. CB_Kp196 | reverse complement strand
CTGCACGGTTACGGTCTGCATATTCACCGGGCCAGTAACCCGCACCTTTTCGGGGAGGGATAAGCGCGCTGATTTTCTTACGCCGCAGTTCATCGTGACAGAGCCGGGTGTCGTAAGCGCCGTCTGCCGATGCTGCCCTGATTTTTCTGTGAGTCTGCCGGATAAGACCCGGGAAGGCTTCTGAGTCCGTCACATTGTTCAGCGACAGGTCAGCGCAGATGATTTCATGTGTTTTACTGTCAACGGCGAGATGCAGCTTACGCCAGATACGGCGGCGTTCCTGGCCATGCTTTTTGACTTTCCACTCGCCTTCACCGAAGACCTTCAGCCCGGTGGAATCAATTACCAGGTGTGCGATTTCACCCCGGGTGGGCGTTTTGAAACTGACATTAACCGACTTTGCCCGCCTGCTGACACAGCTGTAATCCGGGCAGCGTAGCGGAACGTTCATCAGAGAAAAAATGGAATCAATAAAGCCCTGCGCAGCGCGCAGGGTCAGCCTGAATACGCGTTTAATGACCAGCACAGTCGTGATGGCAAGGTCAGAATAGCGCTGAGGTCTGCCTCGTGAAGAAGGTGTTGCTGACTCATACCAGGCCTGAATAGCTTCATCATCCAGCCAGAAAGTTATGGAGCCACGGTTGATGAGGGCTTTATTGTAGGTGGGCCAGTTGGTGATTTTGAACTTTTGCTTTGCCACGGAACGGTCTGCGTTGTCGGGAAGATACGTGATCTGATCCTTCAACTCAGCAAAAGTTCGATTTATTCAACAAAGCC
>NZ_JBEAFH010000001.1:0-223091 GCF_040061575.1 Klebsiella sp. CB_Kp196 | reverse complement strand
AGATACGTGATCTGATCCTTCAACTCAGCAAAAGTTCGATTTATTCAACAAAGCCGATTGAAACTGCTCTTGATGACATTCTTCAGTCTTCACTTTGGCAACGCAGTTTGCAGCGTTATAGGGATGAGAATGAACGGATTTTGCTGAAATCGGGACTCCTGTCCCGCAGCCGATACATCTGGCAGCGCTCAACGGCAGCAGGGCGCCGGGGGTATTTCCTGTCGGGGGTAGGACTTACAACCGGGCTACGACTTGATGCTATTGCCGCTAAGGCCAACCAACTATTGATTGATGCGAATGCGGCTATAATGGGCGGTGATGCCGAAGAGGCAATTGCTGCTATCACTGCGCTCGCTGAAGAGGTCTTTACCTTCTATCCGTTTATACCTGATCCATTGCCTGGCGACTGGAGAGGTATTTTACGTTCCTGGCTATTGGGTGAACCCATGACTAACGTCGCGAATACGCAGACGTCTGAAACGCTTCAATTCGTCGAGAATGGGCTGGTGTATCGACTTCCGTGGGCAATGGAGGCTATTAGGGTACGTGCAACAGCTAATGGAGACCTCATAGGTGATACAGATACCACGCTAGACGATTATGAGTTAGGTTTTGCGGTTGCTGCCGTTGAAACAGGTACCTTGAGCCGTTCGTCTTCACTGCTTATTCAGGCGGGTTTTAGCTCCAGGCTTGCAGCCATAAAAGTGGTTACAGACACTACTGCCGATTTTCAATCCGGCCAAGAGCTTAGAAGGTGGCTGAACTCTGAAGAAGTGATAAGCCACACGGATAATCATGACTGGCCTACACCTGAAACCAGAGTGATGTGGCTGGAATTCTTGGGTAGTCTCAGCCCCAAAGGCAGCCAGGTTTGGAGTCGTCATCGTTATAACGGAATGGTTGACTGGAGAGCTACTCCGGCAGTGATCGGCACACCATTGCAGCTTTACACTGTTGATGGTATTCATCACGTACTGGCTGATGATGGCACTCCTCTGGGAAGTATAAATGGCAGAATTAACACAAACAGAAGAGGTCTTCTTAGAGTTGAGGTGGATGATGAGAATGGTCGTGCCATGTTCGACTATTTAGGACCGGACGACTTTATTTCTACCTGATTTCTGATTCGAGCGACTTATGATTGGTGCATGCATCTGGCGTAATCGGTGAGACCGTAGCTATATATTGTTATCCAAATTGAGCCGTTGCAACTCGTCGAGCGTGTAGACGCGGAAGACATTCCGGTGGCGGGTTTCCAGCGGGATGTGTTGATGGTTAACGATAACGTGTCTGATGCTGTCAAACAGCCGTTCAAGGCCGCGCTTTTTCTGCGGGTCCGGCACGATATAAAAAACGTAAATCCAGTCTTTCCGGGTCCGGGCCAGTAAATGGCTTGCGATGATTGACTGGTAGCGAGCTCTGGTTTTCAGACGGCGCTCGGTCTCAATGGCGATCACGGTTCCGCAGGGGAGAGTGATCAGCCCGTCTGGCCGGTGATTGACCTGATAACGGCTGAGGAAGGTCGTGCGATCGCCGTTTATCCAGCCGGACGCGCCTTTTTGCTCAAGGATGATCCGTGCCGCCTGATTATCAAGGTGATGTTCCAGCGTCCAGCCGGTAATCTTTGAAGGCTCAAATCGTGCGGGGAAAAGCGCATCGTCGGGGGTTAACACAACGGCCAATCCGTCACTGGTTATGCCCCACAATGAAATTTTTATCGTGCGTGATACTAGGACATACTTTTGTATTAACCCCATTTTCTCGACTTTTGAAAGAAGGGTATAAAGCGATTTATGATCCCGGAAACCAAATAGCAGTATCAGCGTTTTAAAATCGCTGTAGGTTTCTTCTTTCAGGAAGTTCAGCAGTTGTTTTATTTTTTCTCTATTGCGTGTCTGGCGCTCTTGATATGTCGAAATCAGCATAACCGCTCCTTAAAAATCCAGCGGGGACAGGTCTTTTTCATCATCAGGTTTTGGCTTTGTCGGTTTTACTTCGCTTTTGTCGAAGAAAAGAGCCGGGTGCGATGTCATCACATCCAGCGCGGTTGGTTTATCATCGTCGCCAAAATCCAGTTCGATCTTCACCGGTGCCGCCGCTGCGGCAATATCAGGGGAAACAGAAAAGGTTTTTAACCGGCGCTTTCTGACCTTTATCGGTGAAATCAGGGAGGCAGAAGGTAGCGTTGTTGTCGTAAAGATAAAACTGACAAAATCAGGCAGGTTCAGGATCATATTGCTGTCAATAAAAAAACGCTCGCCCTGGCGGATTGTGCGCTCACTGTCGATGGTTTCAGTGAGCATATTATCCGTCTTAGCCTTACGGAGTTCGTCATCCACCAGAATCGTTCCTGACATTCTCGCTATCCAGTCTGCTGTATCCGGATCCATAACCCGGTAAACCAGTTTGAATTTGGCATTTTCAACGACCGCACCGACAACGGCGTCGCCTTTCAAATCTGCCGGGCAGTCTTTTAAATCGGCAATGGACTGGTGATCCATAATAATATGCACGCCTTTATCCCGAGCCGCGCCTAAACCTTCCAGCGCTGGCCTGGATAAATGGTATTTCAGTTCGGAAAGATAAATAGCAATGGGGCGGGGTACGTCTGTTACACGTTCGCGCCTTTCTGCTAACTGGTAAAGGCGAACCAGCAGCATACGCTGAGCGGTAATGATTTTGCTGTTTCGCATGGAGCCGATAACATAACAGCAGCCACCTTCATCAAATATTTTTTTGAGTGAAAAACCCTTCGGTGAATTAATGGCATTGAGTAATGCCAGCTCCTCAATCTTGCCAAAAAATGCTTTGATTTTTTCGGCAATACCCTGAACGTAATCACCGTTATAAACATCCCGGATTGTTGTCGATGGATTATCGCTGACAAATTGTGCGGCCATACGGGCGGCTTTCCGGTCGTCGATCCGATAAAAGTCAGATTCCTGACCTTTTTCCGCCAGACTGAAACCTGCAACGAACAATTCTTCCAGTTCATCTGGAGTAATATCTTCAATCAGGTTTAGCTGGTATTGCTGTTTTCGCAGGTCAATTAAGGCAAAGGGTTTTCCTGCATCCTCGCAGGCTTTCCGATAAAGGTGTGGAGCCCATTCATCATCCTTGGGGTCCATAACAAACACACCTTCACCGGCCAGAATACTTTGATAAAGCAATATGCCGGTGGCAACCCCTTTCCCAGCTCCAGTGGTGCCAATAATATCCGCGTGTTGTTTCTGCCAGTCTTTTAACGGGAGATACATTGGTTCGTTCTCCCTGTCCATGCCAGTAAAAATGCCTTTATTCAGGTCAATATAATCCAGCGGATCATAATGCAGTGTTTCCGGCAGCAGGGACTTTACGGTGCGGACATCGGTGCGCAATTCGCGTTCAAGGGTAGTTTTTTTAACAAGATGTTTCTTTATTTTGTCCAGTTCCGGCGTGAATACCCGGCGAAGCATAATATGAAAAATAATTCCGGTTACAGTGAAAGCAATCCTTACTGACCAGGCCAGTACCGTATTATCACTGGTGAGTCTGGTCTTATACAGCCACTGGAAGGATCCGATAACTATCGGGGCCAGTGTGCCAGAGAGAAAACACAGCAGGGAAAAAGCGATAATCAACCTTTTCCATAACGGGGCTTTCTGCCGTTCATCGCTTTTCATTGATGCAAAAAACGGCATCGTCAGCCCCGCTAATAATGCCAGCACCAGTTGTTTCTGTTGCACAAAAGCCAGCACCGCCAGCATCCCGTTCACTATCGGGGACAGTGAAGCGGTAAGCTTATTTAAAATCATGATGCCTCCTTCGTCAGCGATTCGCCCCATGACATCGCCCCATCAATTCGCCCCACGGTGTCGGGCGAAAAGACGGGGCGAGCGTATGGGGTAAAGAAGGTGGCCGCTGTGCGGCCATGTGCAGGAAAGCATGCTTCCCTGCACGAAACGGCGTGCGCCGGTACATGCGGGCTGGACGCCCTTATTGCCCGGTGCATGGGGGTAATGTCGCGGCTGGACGCCACGCCAAAACCCCCAGGGTCAAAGGCGGCACACCGTCGTCCGCTACGCGCGACCACCCCCTTTAAGACGGTCGCTTTCGCCTTTTTCTTCCCTTTGCTCGTTCCTCGCAGCGGGAATAAAAGGGAAGCTGACCTTTAAAGAGGGTGGTCGCGCCACGCTACCGGCTTTTGGCCGGAGACTTAGCCGCGACGGTGTGCGGGGCTGTGCCCCCCGGGTAAACCGCTGTCGTGGGCGACAGCTTTTCGCTCGCCGGGGCGGCGAAATTTATCCGGCTCCCCCCGGCCTGCAAAATCCGCGTGGGCGCGGCTGTTTGCAGGTGAGGCGCGGTGCCTGAATTATTTTCGCTCCTTAACCCGCGAAAATATTTCTGTCCGCTGCCTCATTTTTACGGCCCCTGTTTCTTCGCTCCTTAATCCGCGAAAAACAGAAGCCGTAAAAACCTGAAAACCGTCATGCTCTGTGCCGTCTCGCCAGTATTAACCACGAACGCGGCCATATTTACTGATGATCTGACGGATAGCCGCCGGGTCTGCCGAATCACATTCAAGTAAAAAAAATTTTCTGGCATCAGCCGTATGGTCAGGCAGAAAACCATGCCTGTTCTTTTTTACGATATTAAAAAATACCCGTTCAGCGGTGTGACATTCACTGCTGCCGCCATTCCCGGTTGCTTTACCGTACATACATAACACCACTTCGCAGGCATCAGCAGCCAGTACAGATGTTGGACATGACGCCATAACGCCGAGTAATAATACGGAGAATATTGTTTTTTTCATTTCAGCCACCGTTATGATTAATGAAAGGTTACGTATTTTGGGGTGAGATTGTTTGCCGGAGTTATTTTCTGAGAGCCTCTTTCATACTATTTAAATGGACTGGCTTAAAGTAAATATCACGCATCCGTCGCACATCGCCGTGTATATCAATGCTGACGATGACATCGATGCTTTTAAGTACCTTGCGTAACAGCACATCAAAAGGAATGTTCCGGCAGTCCGGGTTTTCATAGCAGCGGTCAATGATCCCTTCAATGCATTCTTCCGGGCTGCCCGCATGCAGGGAGGTGATTAACCCCTCATGCCCGGAGCCGACAATTTTCAGCGCGTCCCACGCTTCCCGCCCACGAATTTCCGCCAGTAATATCCGGTCAGGATTCATACGATAATTGGCACGGATCAGTCTGCCGGGCGTGACAATGGCGTTATCCCCGGCATCCGCCGGGTAAAAAAGATGCACATAATTGGCATGGTGATAAAAACGGATTTCGGGATTGTCCTCAATCGTTATCAACCGGAGATGCAGCGGAATATAATGCAGCAGCGTTTTCATATAGGTGGTTTTGCCGGAGCCGGTTTCACCCACAATAAAAATCGTTTTGCCGTATTCCACCGCCTTTTCCATAAAGCGGGGAATATTCCCGCTATGATATAACCGGATCAGTGAATTATCCTGACTTTCCGTTTTTTCCTGACCGGCCACGCGCTGATAAAATCCTGCATCAATCCATGACTGATGTGTTTTCTGCTCAAACGAGGGTTTGCGCAGCGTAATGGACACCGTATTACGCCCGCAGGCCGGGGGAATAATCGCCTGAATACGCTCGCCAGATTCGAGCGTGGCCGACAGTATCGGTGACGTATCGTCAATATTATCGCCCTGCCAGGACGCCAGCGCTCTGGCAAAAGCATGACACTGACGCAACGTGATGGGGGATGCCCGTTTTTGCCATTTTCCCCGAATTTTTGTATGCAGCTCACCCGGACGGTTAATGGCAATCTCCGTCAGGCCATCCTGAGCAAGAAAATCACCAAACAGCCGGTTTTTCATAAAATCCAGTGACAGGTTTTCAGCGCTCATACCATTTCTTTTTCAGCCGTAGTTGATAAATAGAGGAAAAATCAATATCCGTGCCGGTCATGATGCCGATCACATCGCCCTGGTTCAGGTACATCGTGGGCGGGATACTGATGCTGTTTTCCAGCGTCATTTTCGCCATTTCCGCCGTTGCAGCGCGGGTGTTTTCGGTATAGTCGGTATTGCGGTCTTTACCCGGCGCTGCATCTGATGCCGCTGCCGCCACGTCCTGCACGGTACTGAGCATCAGGGCGTTGCCGAAACGCTCCCAGAAATGGCTGTCGATCCAGCCAGCGATCCCCGCCTCACCGAGCGGGCCGGTGGCCTGCGTATCGGTGAGCGGGATTTGCAGGCTGCCGGGCTCCGGCGTGCGCAGCTCCGTCCACAGCACAAACATCCGGCTGCGCCCGTGTTGCAGTGCGCCGGTGCGGTAGACACCACGGGCGACCGTTCCTGCCGGGATCAGCTTCACATGGTTACTGGCGCTCCAGACATTCTCACCGATCAGGCAGGAGATATGACCGCCAACATCGGACACGAAGCGCCGCATCATCGAACACGGAATATAGCGATCCACCGGAATATAGAGATCGGGATCAAGGCCCAGCCGCCTGACACCGGTGACGCGGGCAACGCGCGGATTCTCCTTGTTATTGCTGCCTGCCGGTGCTGTCGTATCCGGGCAGCGCAGGCGTCCATCTTCGCCACTGACCAGTACCGACTGACAGGATGTGTACGCCGTGGGGGCAGACGGGCTGCCCGACGTTTCCGCGTTACTGCGCAATCCGCTTCGGTACGCGCGTGTATCGTCGCCTGACCCTGTACTGCCGCTGTTCAGCCCGTCTGCCAGTGCTGCCGCCTTGTTCAGGGCGTGTGGCCCTGGCGGCAGAGCTGGAGTGGCCGGGGTGCTCTGACTGGCTGGGCCTGCGCTTTCCTGCCTCCCTGGCCCGAACAGGCCAAACGGGTTACTGTCCATGCCCAGATTCTTACGCTCCTGCTGCACCGCCCCGGAGGCGGGCGGTGGCGCGGCGTCAGATTCTTTCTCATCACCCCTTTTCAGGGCGCTGAGAAGACGATCGCCACCGGATGCCAGCGCGATGACCAGGACCAGACTCAGCAGGCTGACGATCAGCGTGCGGCGACCGGAAGCTTTACGGAAACGGGTCACTTCCGGCTGACCAGGCGGCGTTTTCTGCTCCGGCTCCTGATATGCCATTGCCGCGCGGGCGCGTTCACGGGCTTCCGCTTCCCGTTCTGCGGTGGTTTTTTCAGGTTCGTCCGGGGAATATTTGTCGGTCATTTTGCCTCCAGCGTAACGGACGGCGAAACGGTGTCACTGTTGGTCAGCGGGATACGCCCGAATCCGTCGTTTTCGATCCCCACCACCGAGGTGCCGTAACGCAGAACCAGTTGCGGCGATGTCGGAATCACCATCACGGTGTAGTTGCCCCGTTTACCCGTCCGGGGCGTGACCGCCTGCTCCTGGCCGTTCACCACCCGGAAAACGGAGGGCAGGGTTTTCGTGGGGGAAAAACCGATATACGCAAAACGACCGTCATCCCAGGTAAAGTCCGGGGCGATGGCGGCGGAACCGGCGGCCACCCGTTTTGTATAGCGCCAGTTGCGCGGCGTGGTTGCCTGCCCGAATGATGCCGCTATCCGCTGCCGGTCCAGTGCTTCCTGCTGATGTTGCTGACGGGCGGCGCTGGCGGCAGCTGATTTTTTCCGCAGCTCATCGGGATAGTGGTAGCGGATAACAAATGCCTGAGCGGGCGAGTCGCGGTCCAGCACGTTCAGCTCCAGGCTGTAATCACGCTTCGAGGTCACCACGAACAGGTTGGTTTTCCAGTCTTTTGCCGTCGGCAGAAACACCTGGCTGACGTTGTTGCCGCTGGCATCCGTGACCGGCTGGGTAATCGGGTTGGGGCTGATGCCCACCCGGTTGTCATTTTTTGTCACGGTCCAGCCTCTGGGAAAACCCGCCTGCGCATCGATAACGGTTTCATCATCGTCAAACACCAGCATGGTGACGTAGCCGGGGCGGGTACGGACGACCGTGGCGTTCTGGCTGTTGTACGTGACGTTCTGCATCCGGCTGTCATACGCGCTGCCGCGCGGTGTCGCCGCGCTCCATGCCACGCATGACACTATTAAGCCAGAGAGGAGCAGGATATGTTTCAGCATTATTCCCCCCTCAGCTCTTTATCGCGCTGGTAGCTGGTGACGATAAAGCCCAGCGGGTTCACTTCACGCTGGCTGTCGGTCAGTTGCCGGTGCGGGACGTAGCGGTATGTGAGGCGAATATTCCAGACATCCGTTTTCACGGAATTATCAGCAATACGACGAATTGTGCGCTTGATACGCAGTGTTGCCAGATTATCCGGTCCGGTGGCGGGCGCATGCACATTGGAAATAATGTCGATATAGACAACATATTCCGCCTTGTTAAAAATCACGTCCGGTGCCTGATCGCCGTTAAACCCGTCAAGATAATCCCGGTTCACGCTGTCGCTGTTAAATAACTGTACGTCGTCGTAATCACGCTGGAGGGAGAAATAATTATATCCCTCGCGGAGTCTGACATAGTGTGCTGCCAGTGAATGCGCCAGTGCTTTTTCAGACGAAATATCCCGCTCCTTCACGCGGGTCATATATTCATAGCGTCCGGTCTGTTTATCCACTGACCATAATTCAGTGTCGGTGGTTTTCAGCGGCAGCAGAATAATAATGGCCGCAATCGCCATTGCGGCCAGAATCAGTCCGGCAGCGGCCACCCGCCAGGCGTTTTTTCGGGAACGCTCTTCCTTTTCCAGCAGGATGGATTCAAAAGAGCGGGAAACATTAACAATGTTCTGAATATCAGACATGGTGAGTCAGCTCCTGAATGATGGCGGGGGAATTTACCGGCTCGGGTTCGCCGGATACCGGCGGGAGGCCGCCCTGATGCCGTGCGCAGCCCGTGAGCGCGCACAGCATCAGAAGGATGATGCTGAATTTCATGGAAGCCCCTTATCGTATGGATGCAGGAATGCCGCACCGGTGGCGCAGGTCACGGCGTGACGGGGAAAGGAAATTAACGGCAGGAAGGGTTAACGGTGACGCTGCCGGTTCAGGCGTTTCATGCTTTCGATGGCGGCGGCGCGTTTCTGCCAGGCGCTCACGGTTTTACCCGCGCCTGCGCCGGTGAGCCTGCCGGTCGCCGCAGCGACGACGGCCATGCCGCCTTTCGCAGCCAGGCGGGCACCGTCCCTGGCGCCCGGCCCGGCGAGGTCGGCGGATTTATTCGCCAGTCCGCTCAGACCACTCATGGCGGCACCCTGCAGTACCGCCTGTACGGCGGCCCCGCTGAGTGCGCTGGCGAGCTTCGCGGAAAACCAGACCACCACACCCGCCGCGACCCCGGCCAGCAGGCACTGCGCCGCCAGCGTGACCATATTAGTTTCAGCAGATGTTTTTGTTGCTGCATCCAGTATTTTATTCAGGTAATTAATGGCGATACGGATGGATAAAGCAGAAAACATGATCGTTAATATTGCCGCGAAAATCGTTTTCAGCCAGTTATCAAACATCGGTTTAAGAAAACCGTACAACAGGCAGAAAATAAAGAGCGGCGCGGTGGTCGTCATTAACAGGAGGGTGATTTCGGCGAGCAGGTTCACAAAGGTGGCTGCCATCAGCAGGACAACAGAGCCGCCCCATACCAGGACTTCGGCAAGGCCACCATTCAGTTTGACGTAAGTTGAGGTGTCCATATTAAATAACTTTTGCCCCAGCGCCTGTGCCTTTTCCCAGACGGTATCGAGCAGCGCCCAGACGTTATCATCGCCGCTGATACCGTCTTTGAGTCCCTGGATAGCCGCTACCGCCATATCCAGCCAGCCATCAAGGTTTAACGCAAAGGTGGTGATCAGCAACATTCGCCCCACATCCCAGGCGACATCTTCAACCGGGGTCCGGAGTTTGCCAGCCAGCGTCTGATAACCGCGAAACAGTATAAACAGGGTAAAAGAGCTGACGATGATGACGCTGGTCATCGTGCCGTAAGTGGAAGACTGACCTTCCAGTACGGTATTCAGTCCATCCATGATGTTTTTGTCCATACCAACAAAAATACCACCGGACATGGTGCCTCACCTGATATATAAAGAAAGGGAATAAAAAACAGGGAGAATTCCCTGTTTTGCTGGAGGAAAAATTACTGTGTCACAGCATTTCTTTTTTCAGCTTCCTGCTGAAATATCGCCTCAAATTTCTCCTTAACCCCGGGCTGGCCTTCCTGTGCAAACATAAGTGCTGCCCGGTGGGCAAATTCGCAGTTATCGCTTGCCTCGCCATCCTTAAGGCATTGCGTATAAACCGCATATGTTTCGTCAGGATGCTGCTTATACCAGGCTTCGGATTTGGTTTCCTTGCAGCCGGACAGTAATATCACGCCTGAGAGTGTGCATAAGGTGAATAAAGATCTGAGCACGGATAACCTCCTTATAAATTATTAAGGTCAGCAACAGGTGCCGTCAGTTGCTGCTGTTCAAAGGCTTTCTGTCTTTGCTGTTCCAGCAATGTCGTTCGCTGTTCAGCCTGTCTGACAGACATCTCCCACTGATTCGTCAGCGCATTTAACTGTACGCTTTTCGCCGCGATGGCGTTAGCCAGATCCTGAGACTCTTTCGAGTCCTGCGCATTCGATATACGGTCAGATAAGTCTGATATATCGCTGAGTGTGCTGTTGATCCTGTTTTCAACGCCAGTGGTATTCTCAATCGCCATTGCCTGATTGAGGATCATCTGTTTACAACTGTCGGCCAGGGCCTGAGATTTTATTCCGACCTGTTCATCACTGCATACGCTGAACGATTTGTATTTACTGTAAAGGTTTTGCAGTTCAGAAGAATATGAACTGTTCTGCGTGGTCAGCAGATCATCCAGTGAAATACCGCTCTTACGGAGATTATCAATATCGGTTTTCAGGCTTCGGGCATCACTGAGAAAACCCTGAATATCCCGCACGCCGGTTGCGGTAGCCAGTTGCTTCTTATATGCATCGAGTTCACTTTTATAATGGGTAACCGTATCCTCCCATTGCTGTAGTTTCTGCATCCACTGATTAATGGATTCGGTATTCTGCACAGCGTCGAAAACCGGTATTCCGGCGCTGAACGCCTGCGTCGAGAAAAATAACGATAATGCCAGAAGGTGATCCCGGGTACGCATTAATATTACCTCCGGTCTACTGTCAGATGGCCCGCTCAAGGAAAGCGTCTTTCCATTCATCAGGTCGCATACCGTCCTGATAAATGGCATCGAATATTTTCAGGTTGTCCTCACTGCCGCTGAGAAGCCGGGTGAGTTCACCCAGTCCGGACAGATCCATTTTCGCCATTGCCACAAACGGGCGGGTTTCTCCGGCCTGCAACGGTGTTTTCAGGATGACCATATAATGCTCGCCCGGATCAAGGTTTCTGATCGTCTCATAAACGCTGTCCGGCACTTTCATTTTCTCCACGTAATCCGCATAGCTGGCTTTGGGATTGGCGAGGAAAATCTGGGTACCGCACTGCTCAATAATCGCCGGGGCGATGGGGTGTCTGACGATTTCATCCGGTGACTGTGTTGCCGGAACGAAGATACCGTTCAGCTTGCGGATGACTTTCAGCATATTGAGCGAGAAGCGGGAAAATTCGACATCGGCCAGCCAGCGCCAGAACTCATCCATAAACATCACCAGGCGGCGACCATCCAGCAGACTGGTCACACGGTACAGCAGGTAAAAGGTCACGGGGCCGCGAATATCGTCATCATCCAGAAATTCGGTGCCGTCGATACCAACGTTATCGACATCGCTGATGGTGAAAGTATCGGCCTCGTTATCAAAAACCCAGCCGAACTCGCCCCCCTGCGCCCACTGTTTCATGCGAATACGCAGCCCGTTGGTGCGCGCGTCTGTGGTCGGCGGCTCCGGCAGCACCTCCAGCAGTCGGGTGATCCCGAACCGGCGGTACTCCGGTGGATAGTCCAGCATGATGGTGTCCACGGCGGCACTGATCCGCTCCTCATCACGCGGATCGAGCGGCTTACCGTTGCGACGGCACAACATGCGCACCAGCCGTTTGATGAAACTGATGTTCCGGCGGGTTGGCTCCAGCGCAAACGGGTTGAAGCCGGTGGGCTCGCCGGTACGGATGCGGAAATAACGCCCGTCGGCCTGGCGGATCGCCATCTCCGCCGCCCGATCCTTATCGAAATACACCGTGGTCAGCCGTTTTAGGGTGGCAGAAGGCGCAAACGTCGCCGGGTTGCGGTACTTCTGCATCAGTTGTTGCATGACGGTCATCAGCAGGGTTTTGCCGGAGCCGGTTTTCCCGATAATCGCCGTATTCCCCGGCGTTTTCTCATCGGTGTCATCTCGTGCGGCCTGGCTGTCGTGCAGGTTCAGGTAATACCCGCCACCGCCGGGAGATGTGAGGATGGCAACGGCTTCCCCCCACGGATTACCGCTGCGTTTGTGGGGATGGAAGTTATGCAGGCAGGCCATATCGGCAAAATTCTGGCTGCTGACGGCCACCAGTCGGGGACGCAGCGTATAGACGCCCGGCAGTTGCGCCAGATATGCGGCGGGCAGTGACAGGGTGGAGAGCGTTGTCATAATACCCAGATCGGCGAAGGGCTGGGCCAGAACGTTAGTGTCCTTCGCCACCTGTCCGGCACTGTCTGAGGAGATCAGCAGGGAAAAGTGGAATTTACCACATGACACATGTCCGGACTGAAGCAGATCGCGCAGGACAATCAGCTCTTCGCGCTGGGAAGTCGCGTCGTCGTCCGTGGAGTTAAGCCGTTTTTCCGCCAGCCGGATATGATTCTGCGCCTCATCCCGTGCCATACAGGTAAAGGACTGCGTCAGAACATACTCGCTTTCAGCGTACAGCAGCGCATCCAGCATACCGGTATGGGTTTCCGGGGAATAATCTTTAATCTCCAGACTGCGAAAGAAGCGGGAACCGATGACCGTCTGGCATTCACCGGTGTCGGTGGTGAAAAAGACATCTGGCGTACTGAGTGTTTCATAAAACGGCGAGCGCGTTACGGCCACTTTCTGCCACTGGCCGGTGATCAGGCGGTGGAAGAACGCCAGTTGCGAGGAATATACCCGCCCGTTTTCTTCATATATCCCCAGCGGCGTTGCCATATAGCGGGATAATGAAGATTCCAGTGCTTCGCGGTATTCCAGCATGATTTTGAGCGCATCATCCAGAGCTGGCTGGCGTTTACCGTGCGACTGCGCTTTCATGGTTTTCTTCTCAATCTTAGAGAACGGTGCGTAGCAGACGGTGAAAAACAGCCGGTGCCGCCAGAACGGTTTTTCTTTTACCGGCCGGTAATACCTCCGGGTCACGTCATCGGAAAAGGGAATACCCGAACAGGCTTCAAAAGCATCATGGTATTTTTCACGGAGCCGGTGAATATAAAATGTTACCGGCAGACCTTCATACGAGCGGATAATATTGTTCAGATGCGTGGCCATCAGGGTCAGGTGATGTTCGTCTTCACATTCAAAGACTGTGCCGCCCAGCTCCCAGGTGGCAATAAAATCACGGTGACGGTTTCTGATGATGTGAGGGTGAATATGGGAGGAATACGGAATATATTTATCCAGCGTAATACGCTCGTTTAATTTCATTTTCTGAATAAACTCCGAGACATCAACGTTATCGTACTGGTTTGCCAGAAGGGCATTCGCGCCAAAATGGGTATTGGTGAAAAGTCGTCCACGGGTTTTAAACGCCAGCCAGAGCAGACTGAAATAATGAATGTCCTTTCGGGTTTTATTTTTCATTTCCGCCCAGGCAGGAATGAGCAGAACCGCCAGGTAATAGCTGACATAGACTGCCAGCAGGACGATGGCCCCGCTGACAAGAACGAACGGCACCAGAGGAATCCCCATAATGGCGGCAGGCCGCGTAAGCGCTTTATTCAGCGTAGCCATCGTTGCCTCCCTTATGACGCCCAGTAGGCACCAAAGCCGGATGCACCGACAATCAGGATCGCGCCGATGATGACGTTACGCATGTCGTGCAGGCTCTTGCCGTCGAACAGCACTTTGTAGCCCACCCACATGGTCGCCAGCGTGATGGTGACGGCGGCCAGTCCCAGCAGGCCGGTCGAGGTATTGCTCAGTGTCTCACTGGCCTTGTTAAAACCACTGTCCGCCGCCAGCGCCGGGGCGGACAGCAGGACGGGAGCGACACCAGAGTAATGGCGTTTACGCATGATCATTTCTCCTCATCAGGGATAACAGGGATAGCGCCGCGAATGACGGAACCGGGATAATGCAGGGAAGGCAGGACCGGCGCAGTGGCACCGGCAGGCTCGCCACGCAGCACAACGGCGGGATAGCGGACAGGCGATTGCGCGTTCCGGTCAGGGTCACGCTGCCGGTCTTCCCGGGTGGACGGGACGACATAGCCAATGCGCTGCACGTAGCTGGTCTGGTTAAAGGCGGATTCCGGTCGCTGGCCGGTTTCAACGTTGCCGGAGTAGTAACAACTGAGCGCCCGTTTCAGGGTGCCGCCGCGCCGGTAACAGTCGGCGAGAATGCGCTCAAATACCGACAGATTGATACAAGGGTTAAGCAGGTCGCTGGCCGTGACGCCATAATGACGGAAGTTGGTGCTGGTGATTTGCATCAGGCCGACCGAATAGCGTCGGCCCTGTGCAGTCAGCTGTCCGGTGAGGCGGACCGCCTCCGACAGGCTCGTGGGAAAATGAGAAATCACGCCCCGACTGTCTGGCAGGATTTCAGCAATGGCGTAAGGGTGGAAACCGGATTCGACCCGCGCGACGTCAAGTGCCGTGGACGGGTGAATACTGGCGGCGCACTGCACCGCCAGTGCCAGAAAGGCAGTGGTGGAAAGCATGCTGGCCTCGTAACAGAGAGACCGACGGCTTATAGAAAAATACGCCGCCGGGGGAGAAGAAGAGAAAATGGATTAAGCGGCCGCATTCTGTGAAATGTCACTATCTTCCCTGGGTTCAAGTAGCACCAGTCTGCCGGAGACGGCAATACCGGGTATCAAAACGATATTCAGACCGGGCTTGCCGTTATGTGCGAAGGCCACGCCAACTTTTGTCCAGTACGTGTTTTTTTCGCCCTGAGCATCGGGCTGGCTTTCCTGGGTAACAAAGACGTGATAAACGGGTTTTCTCATGGAATTTCCTTTGATCATAAACAGTAAATGAAATAAACCAATCACATCCCGGTTCTGCATTCCGGTTTTAACGGGTCAGCGAGAACATTCAGCGGCACCCTGAATTGTGGTTACGTGACAGCCCGAACCATTTTGTTAAAGAGCAATACCATGCCCGGATGAATTAACTTCCATCAGGGCAACCATACTGTAATGGCGTTTTCAGAATCGAATATCTGGCGAGGGATATAAATGAGAAACTCAAAACAAAAAGAAGAGAGAAAATAGTGGGGTATTTAAGATGCAGTGAGAGTAATGAGGATTTAAAAAACACGAGAGAGTGGTATTAACATTCACCGTGAATAATAAAGACGTGCAAAGATATAACATCTCTACACGTCCTTTTTATCCTGTCAGCGACTGCTACGTTCAAGTTTTTCCTGACATTCCGTACAGGTGGTTACACCCGGCAGTGCTTGCCGTCGCTTTTCTGGAATGGGTTTACCACATACACGACAGTGAAATAATGATGGTGTCGACCCCGGCTTAAAACGACTATGTTCAATCATCTCCTCCAGGCGCTGCTCATTAAATTCCTGATCGCGATCGATCTCATCCGGCATGTGGTGCCCTCCTGTTAGCGGCAACTTCCTTTTCACAAAGCGTGATACGTCTCCATACCATGGTGAGTGACAGTCCCAGGAACCTTGGTAGCAAGAGTTCAGTAACCTGCATAATGGCCATCAGCGCGTCGGGGGATTCAAGGTTTTCCATCCGGCACTTCTGCCATTGCCGCCAGATCTCGGCATCTGTCTCTTCATCCGGCTCAGGTGTACGTCCATATGGCACGCTGACACCCAGCAACCGTCGGCGAAGGCAGACATCATTAGACGTCAGGCCAAAGTAGTGGTTGAGCAACGCGATAGAACCGCCCAGCCGGATAGCCCGGTTAATCTGCTGCTGTTGTCGGTATTCCTGTCGGGCCTGCGCCAGTAAATGATGCAGAACATCATGGCGGACACTGACCGAAACAAAGGGAGCCGCCGCCCGGCTGACAGCAAACAGTTCATCGAGTGATAACTCATTAAGAGCATTCATTTCGTCGAAAGTGAATCCGAGGGACTCGCAGTAACGAATATTGCCTTCTTTCAGAGCATGAAGGACGTCGGTTAATACGTAATAATTCAGTGACGGGATCATAATTCTGTGCCTCCCTTAAATATTTTCAGCGGCTGGTTAATTTAAGGTTGATCCATTCATCAATTTCAGATTCCAGCCACGCCACACTGGCAGGGCCGATTTTAATGGAACGAGGAAAATCGCCATTTTTCATATACAGGTAAATCTGAGAGCGTTTCAGGCCAGTTTTTTCTTCGACCTGTTTTAAACGTAATAACTGATGTTTTGTCATCGTTTCCTCCTGTCATGGAAATAAACCGGGTATGTCCGTAGATAAAAAAACACGGCGGAAGGTGCAGGAAAAGCAGATGAACCCGTATTAAGGGCGGGTAACCCCTTAATACGGGTTATATATTGGGAAAGAAAAATATCCAGTCAGAAGGGTAAGGATACAGAAGAAGGGGAGCCCCGCTCCAGCGCATTTTTCAGCGTATCGCCACTCAGACGATCAGTAATACCGTCATCTGAGGCCCACTGCTCAAAAATGGACAGGAGTTTATAGGGATGTCGGATTAAGGGGCTTATAGCCTCATTATGTTTACAGGCAAGCCAGAACATACGAGATAATGGCGTTGATATTCGCGTTGAAGATGATGACACATTTTTGTTTCTAATATATATTTTTATTAGCTTTTCAAGTTCTGAGTGCCGTATTACTAAGCAGGCATCCTTAGGTAGGTTATAAATTGGAAAATATCCGTGACTATCTGCCTTTTGTGGTAAAAAGTCCTCATAAGAGTTTAACTTAATACTATCAGGTAACCTCTTGATTTGCTGTTTCATTCTGGACGCCCATGTTGTTTTTTCGAATAGCTGAAATATTTCTCCAGATATGGAAACTGATAAGCCATAGTTTATACTATTAGCTCCTGTTATTGGCAAAGGTATGTTGAGAGATTGGGCTAATAATGACTGGACGATTACATATTCGTACCCAATCAAAGTTGTGTCAATAACTCTTTGCCTTGGGAAAAAATGTTTACCACTAGTGCTAATAATTAAATTTATTCCGTTAGTGAAGTTTATCCCGTCTAGTAAGCAAAGTTTCATTAAAAATGAATCCGTGGCTGGGCATAGTTTTATTTTATTATTATTTTTTTGAACTCTTCTTAAAATAATAGGAGATTGGAAATAAATTGATAAGTGAATATTTCCACATAGAGCATGACGATAAAGATCACTGACTGTTAAATTCTTATCTGTAATTTGACAAGCTATTGCCGCTGCTTCTTGAATGGTTAGCCATTCCAGCATTTTATTTGGAGATTTTAAAGTAGTGTTATTTAATGACATAAAGAAGCTCCTTTATATAACAATATCTTTGAAAAATCAAAATGGATAGTGTTATCTGTAGGGCCTTGTATATGTTGCAACGGTGAAAGTAATAAAATGAAATAAGATCGATATCCTTATGCTTTTGTTATTTAATTATCAGCAATGCCCTCATTTTGACAATTCATTCACAGAATTATAGATTTGTTAAGTCTATATCGATTCTAGCCTCGAGAGTTAGGTTAATGATATAAGTTATCACACTTATTCAAACGACCTAGAATGTTGAATATTTAATAGGGCGCTCAAAGGGGAATTATAAACCGGCACTATGGCCGGTTTTCTTATATATAAAATCATGGGCGTTGATCAAAATAACATACAGGTGTTTATATAAGATCAATAGGTATAATTACGTTAAGTCAGTATTGCCTGAGTTTTGAATGCTTTTTGATATTTACAAACTGTATGAAAGCGCCTAGACCTGCAACAACACCTGCAATGGCGGCAAGCAACCATGGGGATAAATTCTGTAAGAGAAGAATGCCGCCCATTGCGGCACCAATAGCACTACCCAGGTATAGGGCTGACTCATTGAGAGCTACCGCTAAGTTACCATCGCCCTGTAGCTCACGAGCTTTAATTAATTCGTTATTCTGGGGCACTTGCAATGCCCATCCTACTGCCCCCCAGACTGCAATTGGTATCATTACGAACCATGAGCCTATGGATGCAGTGGGCGATAATAGAAATAACGAAATAGCTAAAATAATCATAATACTAAAACTTAGTACGGGCCCTTGAAAGCGATCGACCAGAGGACCAATTAAAAAACTGCCTATCACCCCCCCAATTCCCCAAACCCAAAGGTAAGGCGTTATAGAATGCACAGCCCCATAATCTGCATCAGAGAGCAGAGGGGCTATAAAAGTATACATACCAAGACTTGCAATTGCGGCTAATAAAGATACAAAAAGGATTGTGACAACATGCATATCATTAAGAAGCATCAATTTTTGCTTAAGGGATATCGTCTGAGCTATAGGCAGCATCGGGAGTTTCGTAATTAGTCCAATAAAAGCAATGGCTCCTAATAACGCAACTAACCACAGAGCAATTGCCCACCCAAAACGTTCTGCTAATAGGAGGCTGAGCGGAACTCCAAGCACTGTTCCACTTGCCATACCTCCCATAATAACAGAAATGGCCTTTCCTCTTTGATCTGGCTCTGAGAGCGCCGCTGCTGCGGCAATCCCCATAGCTAGATAAATACCAGCTCCTACTCCCGCGATTGCACGAAATATAAGCAATATGGTGAAATCAGTTGATAACGCACTGGCAGCATTAGCTATCACAAACAGTCCCAGGGAAAATAATAAACCGCTGCGTTGTCGATTAGCAGGTAATAATGCAACAAAGACAGGTGAACCGAGACCATAAGCAAGAGTAAAAGCAGTGACGAGTTGGGCTGCTATCGCAGCCGAAACTGAAAATGATGTTTGTATCATTGGTATCAGCCCGGCAGTAACATATGAAGCCATGCCCAGAGCAAAAGCTCCTAAGGCTATAAGATATACGGCAGATCGAGTATTTAGAGCCATAAAAATTCCTAATCTCGAATTTAAATAGGGGGTAAATAATTACCCCCGATGAAAATCAAAAAGAGAGCGAAACGTTATAATCCTTAAGCCATGTATTTAAACCAATGGCAAGCTCAATGCCCATCCGATCATACATGGGAGACAGATCGCCGATTGGCTTCTCTAATGTCTGTTGAACACGTTTATGATCTAATAAGGGTAGAACCGGCGAATTTGAGTCCTCTAAAATAGTGGTTAATGACAGACGTAAAGCTCTTTCATATGCAGGATCCTGTGTTGAGGGATATGGACTCTTAACACGATTTGAAATACTTTCCGGCAGGATGTCTTTAGTCGCAGCCCTTAGAATACTTTTTTCACGTCCATCAAACGCCTTCATTTCCCAGGGAATATTAAAAGCATACTCAACCAGTCGGTGATCGCAAAAAGGTACACGTACTTCGAGACCAACAGCCATACTCATTCTGTCTTTGCGGTCCAGTAGGGTTTGAACAAATCGGGTCAAATTGACATAGCTCATTTGCCTCATCCGATAGTTGGTTTCATTTTCTCCTGGCAGCACTGGGGTTTCTGCCAGAGCCTGTCTATAGCTATCTTGCAAAAAAACATCCATTTCAAGCTTATTCAATAAGCTATGTGAAAAAAGCGTCTTCCCGTCAAAATATTTTCCAGTGACGGAGGTCAACCATGGGAAGGTTTTAGCCGCTATAGCCTCAGGATCATGGAACCATCGGTACCCACCAAATACTTCATCTGCCGATTCGCCAGAGAGCGCGACAGTTGAATGCTGTCTTATACGTTGAAACAGTTGATAAAGAGAAGGCCACATATCGCCCCAAAACGCGGGTGGTAAATCCAAAGCATGTACTATCCTTGAGCGCAAGTCTGGATCAGCCATAGAACTACTATCGATTATAATTTCTCCATGCTTTGAATTGATTTGCTCAACTAAATCTCGCACAAAAGGAGCATCTGGAGTGCCACGGACTCCATCCCCGGCGAATTCTGTACCATGTTTGGCAAAATCGACTGAGAACGAACGAATATTTTCCTTTCCACCAGCAAGGAGTTTTTTCGAAGCCAGAGCGGTAATTATGGATGAGTCAAGCCCACCTGATAAAAGACTACATAATGGCACATCAGCAACGATGTGTCGGTCGACGATGTCTTCAAGCAGGTCACGAGTATGCTTTATTGTCTGCTCAAGGGAATCCCGATGTTCACGTGCTTCAAGTTTCCAGTATCGCCTTTTAGAAAGCCCACTATGAGAAACTTTTATACACTCCCCAGGTAAAACTTCGCGCATTCCTGAAAATATCGCCTGTCCTGGCGTTTTTACCATCTCTAATATTTCCCTCATACCATCAGCATCCACTTTACGAGGGACAAGAGAGTTAGCTAAAAGAGCCTTTGGCTCTGAGCCAAAAATTATACCGTCTTCTGTTTGAAAATAATAAAGAGGCTTTACCCCCATCCTGTCGCGAACAAGGAAAAGTTCCTGTTTTAGGCGATCCCATATAGCGAAGGCGTACATACCATTTAACTTTTCAGGAAAGTCATTACCCCACTGAAGGTAAGCATGTAAGACTACTTCCGTGTCACTTCGTGTTTCAAAACGGTGACCTAAACTTTGAAGTTCTGCTCTTATTTCTTGAAAATTATATACTTCACCAGTGTATGTGATAACAGCCGCAGCACGATATCCACTATAATTGGCCATCATCGGCTGGCGTCCTCCATCAAGATCTATAACAGATAGCCGACGATGCCCTAATCCAACAGGCCCGTCTATCCATAGACCCTCAGCATCTGGACCCCGTAAAGCCATTGTATCTGTCATTCTTTGCAGCGTTTCCCGCTGAGATTCCAAATTTTGGCTATAGGAAAGCCATCCAGTCATTCCACACATAATTTTACTCCAGTAAGGAAATTTTTATCCAAGACTTTCTAAGTCAGCATCATGTGGTAACAGAACTCGTGTTTGCCCTCGTATATAACGTGCTGGTGATGTTGCTAAAACTTTCTGACTAATTTCATCTAGCAATTCTTGCAAACCGAATGTTGTGTTAAGATCTGCAAATGGCTGAAGAGGTTGAATGTTATTTGAAACGTATAAAACTACGTCTTTGCAGAATTGAGACAATTTTTCTACAGTTTCTAAGCCGGGTATACGTGGTTCAGTTTTTAAATCCAGTACAGTGATATTTTTACCGGACACATCCCGTGTCCAAATTTTGAGGTGGTCGCTATCCCATTCAGGAGTGTCGTAAACGATTCGTGAATTATATAACTTTCCCTTAGAGTCAATAAAAGTAAAGTCTACGTTCCGTTGTCGTTCTATATTGACAAAGCTGCTATAGCCAGCAACTGGCGCATTACCCAATTTCGCAGTGAGTAAAACTGTATCAAGTATATCTACTCCTGAAATTGAAAAATCAGATTTTATACCCAATGCTGTTTCTAATTTCAAGGGAGAGTCTTTTGGATATATATGATTTATAAGATCTAGTGCATGAATTATTTCACTGGTTACACCACAAGTAGGTCGATAATCATTAATACGATCTTTTCCCCAATGGAATGATGCTCTAACTAGCGCCCATTCTCTATTTTTTACTTCATCACGCAGTTTCTGAGTTGTTTCTGAATAACGCTCAACAAGATCAAGTGCAAATCCTTTGATATTTTTAAGCGGTTTTGTTAAATCGCACCACTTTTCATTGGGTATAGCTAAAGGTTTTTCGCAAATAATGAACCCATTAAAGCCCTCTAATTCTCTGAGGATTTTAACATGACTATGATCATTTACACTCACAACGATTATATCTGGGCTGAATATTTTCATTGCTTCAGATACTTTTTCAAAATATGGCAACTCTACATCTCTCTTATGCCTACTGACATATGAGAAGTGCATAGGAATACCAAGTTCTTTGCCTAAGTGACTTAAAGAACGAAGAAAACGTTGGCCAGCATAACCGAGACCAATAATTAGTATTTTCATAATCTGTTTCCTTCATAGATGAAGACATTTTCAGGGCTAACGGTGAACCCTAGCTTTTCATAAAGGCCTTCGGCTTCATAAGTTGATTCAAGTACGACTTTAGAAACTGTTTTTTCTTCAAACCAACTTAATAGGTTCTTCATAATACATAAGGCGACGCCTTGTCTTCTCCATTGAGGAAGAACAACTACAGATTGCACCCAACCGCATATTCCATTAATACAATCTGGAGCAGGAGGGCGGTTGTCAATGATACCTGTGGCACAACCAGCAAGCATACCCTCACACTCAGCGACGAATATTTTTATGTTTCCATTACTTCCATGTTGTTCATTTATCCATTTAATATAAGATTTTTTCCAAATATTACTTTCATGAATGTTGCGACTTGTGTAGCTTGTGTTATGCTTCCCATCAAGCAACATCGAACGCAGATCTACAAGGTTATTAGTATCCTTATCTTGCGCCGCACGAACTTTAATTTTAGCTTGAATTATGTTCATCATTATGCTGCCTGTCCTGAGGATTTTTTCTGTTTAAGAGGAATGTCAAAATACTGGAACACTTCTGATAATGATTCAGCAAGATCCTTAATTTGCTCTTCGCTATGATTAGGTGTGGCATTAACTCTAAAACGCTCAGTTCCAACAGAAACAGATGGATAGTTTATAGGCTGTAAATAAATACCATGTACTTTCAATAAACGCTCGGCTGCTGATTTACATTTGACCGCATCGCCTACTAGGACAGGTAATATATGAGTCGTAGAACAAGACATAACCGGTATATTCATCCGTTCAAGTTCTGAACGTAGAAGCTTGGTGCGTTCCTGGAGTAATTCTCGCTCTTTAGGATGTTTTTTTAGATAATTAATGCTAGCTAAGCAACCAGCAGCTATTGCAGGTGGTAGTGAAGTAGTAAAAATAAATCCTGTCGCAAACGATCTTATAGAATCTATCATCCATTTCTGGCCGGTAATATACCCTCCAATTACGCCTATTGCTTTGGCCATTGTGCCCTGTATGATATCGATTTTATCTGCCACACCGACCTCAGCAGCAATACCCTCACCATTGGGCCCATACATGCCTATAGCATGTACTTCATCTAGGTAAGTTAAAGCATTGTATTTTTTAGCTGCTGCGACAATAGATTCAATAGGCGCGACGTCGCCATCCATTGAGTAAACCGACTCAAAAATTACTACTTTTGGGCGTGTTAATGGATACTGAGCAAGAATTTGTGTTAGATGGTCAACATCATTATGTCTAAATATCTGCCGTTCTGTTTGAGTTGAACGTATACCGTTAATTATTGAGGCGTGATTCTGTTCATCACTTATCACAACGCACTCAGGTATTTGTCGCAACAAGCATTGTAACGTTGCGTCATTAGAGCTAAAGCCGGTAGGAAAAACTAAAGCTGCTTCTTTACTATGCCATTCGGCGAGACTGCTTTCCAGTTTTCCAAATAATCCGTGTGTACCGCCAATATTCCGCGATCCACCTGACCCTGCACCATAGGAATCGATAGCCTCATGCATGGCTTGACGAACAACAGGATGTTGTGACATTCCGAGATAATCATTACTGCACCATACTACGACAGGTCTGGTTTCGTCTCCTTCAAGACGAGCCAGGGGGTAGCTACCACATATACGATTTAAAGTAACAAAAGTACGATACTGACCTGATGATTTAAGGTCGTTCAGCTTTTCATTCAATAAATTCTGGTACATTTTTCACCCCTGTAATTTTACAAACACCATGGATGCAAAGTCGCCGCGCTCTTAACAATTAGGAGCCTAAGCGTCTTTATGGCGCATTGTGTCCTGGATTTTTTACGGTTACAATCTAACTGTTTATACTATTACTAGGAGTGATGCGATGAAAACAGTTCGCAACATGCAGCGGACTCGAAAAGAGCTATCTGAGTTTTTACGAAGCCGTAGGGAACGTTTGGAGCCTGCCGATGTGGGTTTGACATCTACGGGAAGGAGACGCACACCGGGCTTACGAAGAGAGGAAGTTGCTGCGCTTGCGGGGGTAGGGCTGACTTGGTACACATGGCTGGAACAAGGCAGAGACATTAGCGTTTCTGCAGCATTTCTTGACAATCTTTCACGTGTTTTGAAACTCGATGCAACTGAACGCCGCCATCTCTATCTTTTGACACAGCAGCGACCCCCAGTTGAGCCAGGTAAAACTTGGTGCATTGTTCCACCACTTATCCATCGATTAATGGGAAATTTAAAGACAAGTCCAGCCTACGTAATAAATTTACGTTGGGATGTAATAGCATGGAATAAAGCTGCTGATCGGGTCTTTCACTTTTCACAATATGCGCCTGAGCGCAGGAATCTTCTCTGGATGATCTTTGCTGATCAGGCTACCCGCATGTTGTTTGAACCATGGGAAGAACAAGCCCATCAGCTGATTTCACACTTTCGAAGGGACTTTGTAAGAGCAACCCAAGCTCCTGATATTTGTGAACTAATCAAGGATCTTGAAAATATTGATCCGGACTTCAAGATGTGGTGGCACGAGCAGGATATTCATGGTCCATACTATGGTAAACGTCAGTTGAATGTCGAAGAAATAGGAGTTGTTTCTTTTGAGCATACGATGCTTACGATTGACCAAGATAGACATTTAAGGCTGGTATATTACGCTATCACCGAGGGCAGCGACGCTGGCTTGAAGTTTGAGGAATGGATATGCTCAGACCCTAATTAAAATGTTAGAAATAATATTTCTTAGCAAAGTTAATTTTGTAATAAAGAAATCCTTCTCGTAGTAGTTATTTTTTAAAAGTAATTTTTTTTGAGGTGATGGCAAGGAACAACTTCTCGCAGTCATTATTTAATTCTATAGAATCGAACATATAATAATAGGCCCAAGAGGGCCTATTATAAATCCAAAAAAAAATTTATCGATTGAGGATTTGATTGCTTGCTATATGTTATCGATTAACAGCCTGTTATTATCTAATTTTGTTGAATATAAAGATAGGGTGCGACATAGCTTTCACGATTCATGTCTAGATAATCGGACCACCACTGCATCATCGCCTTGCGGGCTTCCAGATGTTCTGCCTTGTGAATATAAGCCATGCGCACGGTATTGCGCTCCTGATGACTCATCTGGCGTTCAACTGAGTCCTTCACCCATAAACCCGATTCCATCAGCGCACTGCATGCCATCGCCCGGAAGCCGTGGCCGCAGATATCCTTTTTCGTGTCGTAGCCCATCACCCGCAGTGCCTTATTGACCGTGTTTTCACACATTGGCTTATACGGGTTATGGTCGCCGGGGAAGACCAGTTCATTATTACCGGTGATATCCTTAATCTGTTTCAGAATGGCGATGGACTGTTCTGAGAGGGGGACGATATGCGGCATTTGCATTTTGGCCCCGCGCCCGGAATAACGCACGCCAATAATGGGTTCTCGCGTCGCGGGTATCGTCCATACTCTGTTTGTGAAATCAATCTCTGACCAGCGGGCGAAACGCAGTTCACTGGAGCGAATGAACACATGCAGCATTAGCAGGACGGCCAATCGCGTCAGTTCACGGCCCTGATGATATGCCTCAATACGATCAAGCAGTTCTGGCAGCCGCTCCAGTGGCAGGGCAGGATAGTGCCGTCTGACAGGAGGTGTGGTCACGCCGCCAAGGTTTGCTGCCGGGTTGGTGTCGATTAACCCGTGATGGACCGCATGGCGCATTATGTTACTCAGGTGCTGCCGCGTGCGGGACGCAACTTCCAGCAGACCTTTTTCCTCGATCCCTTTCAGCAGGTCAATGAAATGACGAGGTTTAAGTTCTGATACAGGCAGGTTCCCGATTACTGGAAAGATGTGATTGTTCAGGCTGGCAAGCAGACGGTCAGCGGTGTTCTGCGACCATCTCCTGTTACTTTTATGCCACGCCAGCGCCACGTTTTTAAACACTTTCTCCGCTGTTAGTGAGCCACGTTCAGCAGCCCGATGCTGTACCGGATTGATATTCAGCGCCAGCATTTTACGGACTCCTTCACGCTGCTGTCGCGCATCAGACAGGGAGATGGCAGGATAGGCACCCAACGCAATTCGGGATTCTTTACCGTTAATACGATACTTGAGATACCAGTGACGGGAGCCACCCGGCTTGACCAGCAGATACAGACCGTGGGAATCGGAGACTTTAAAGGGTTTATCAGAAGGCTTGAGACTACGGATTTTCGCGTCGGTAAGGGACATATGGGGGTCACTCCATTATCGAACTAACCTGACCCCAGATTTGACCACCAATTTTCCCCGATGCGGAGGGTAAAATCAAAATACATCGGGAAGAGTTTTCACGCTAACCTGTTGAATCAAAGTAAAATAAGAATTCGCAAGGATGCATAAAAGCAGGAAATTGGCTCCTCTGACTGGACTCGAACCAGTGACATACGGATTAACAGTCCGCCGTTCTACCGACTGAACTACAGAGGAATCGTTGTGGAGTCGTATCTTAGCGGCGAAAAAACTTTTGTCAAACATCTATTCGCCGTCCGAGGCTCAACTGGCGCATCCATCAACAAATTGTCGCCATTATCGACAATTTATCGGGAAAAATGCTTTGCAGGATTAGCTTTTCTCTATCATCATTTGAAATGTAGTTTCAACTTTTCTCACTAAGGTCTCCCTTGAACGTCACCGCCGCATTACGCCAGTCCGTCGAACGCACGTCCTGGTTTAAAAAACGCAAGAGCTATCGCGTCCTCTACTGGCGTGAAATCAGCCCGCTTGCGGTCCCCATTTTGCTGGAAAACGCCTGCGTATTGCTGATGGGCGTGTTGAGTACTTTTTTGGTCAGCTGGCTCGGTAAAGAGGCCATGGCGGGCGTAGGCCTGGCCGACAGCTTCAATATGGTGATCATGTCCTTTTTTGCCGCCATCGACCTCGGTACGACCGTGGTGGTGGCGTTTAGCCTGGGCAAACGGGACCGGCGGCGGGCAAGAGCGGCAGCGCGCCAGTCGCTGGCGATAATGACCCTGTTCTCGATTATTCTCGCGGCGGTCATCCATGCCTTCGGCGCGGAAATCATTAATTTTGTCGCCGGGGATGCGACAGAAGAAGTAAAAGGTCTGGCGCTGACCTATCTGGAGCTGACGGTGCTGAGCTATCCGGCGGCGGCAATTGCCCTGATCGGCAGCGGCGCGCTGCGCGGCGCCGGGACCACCAAAATTCCGCTGCTGATCAACGGCGGGATGAATATCCTCAATATTATTATCAGCAGCATCCTGATTTACGGCATTTTCTCGTGGCCCGGCATGGGGTTTGTCGGGGCGGGGCTGGGATTAACGATTGCCCGCTACATTGGCGCGGTGGCCACCATTTGGGTGCTAATGATCGGTTTTAACCCGGCGCTGCGCATTTCGCTGAAGAGCTATTTTAAGCGGTTTAACTTCGCCATTATCTGGGAAGTGATGGGCATCGGGATCCCCGCCAGCATTGAATCGGTTTTGTTCAACGGCGGTAAGCTGCTGACGCAGATGTTTGTTGCCGGGATGGGGACCAACGTGATTGCCGGTAACTTTATCGCTTTCTCCGTGGCCGCGCTGATCAACCTGCCGGGGAACGCGCTCGGTTCAGCATCGACTATTATCACCGGCCGACGCCTCGGAAAAGGGCAGATCGCTCAGGCGGAGCGTCAGGCGTGGCACGTCTTCTGGCTGTCGACCATCATTTTGACGGCGATCGCCTGGGGAACCGCGCCGCTTGCCGGCCTGATCGCCTCGTTCTATACCAGCGAAGAGGACGTCAAAGTGGTGGTGAAAGAGCTGCTGTGGCTGAACGCCTTCTTTATGCCGATCTGGGCGATGGCCTGGACGCTGCCGTGCGCCTTTAAAGGGGCGCGTGACGTGCGTTACACCATGTGGGTCTCAATGCTCGGCATGTGGGGCTGTCGCGTGGTGGCGGGCTACACGCTGGGGATTGTGCTGGGCATGGGGGTGATCGGCGTCTGGCTGGGTATGGTGCTTGACTGGGCGGTGCGCGGCGTTTTGTTTTACTGCCGGATGGTCAGCGGGCGCTGGCTGTGGAAGTATCCGCGAACGAAAGCGCAGGCCGACGAGACCCGCGCGCAGGTTGAAGAAACGTAACATGCGGTGGGCGAAACGGGACTTTTCGCCCAAAGTGGAGAATTATTCGGCAAACGGTTTGAAATGTGAAAACAGCCTTTGACAAGGTGGGGCGCCATCGATAATATGCGCCTCGTTCAAACGATTCCTCTGTAGTTCAGTCGGTAGAACGGCGGACTGTTAATCCGTATGTCACTGGTTCGAGTCCAGTCAGAGGAGCCATATTTAAGAAGCCCGCTTAAGGAAACTTAAGCGGGCTTTTTGCTTTCTATTCCATAGCCACGATGATGGCAACGCCGGGGCACAAGAACATTCCCTGCGCACCATCAGGGTCTTAAAACCAGGATACAATAAGGGAAATTAGCCCGATCGCGGCAGTCCAGAAAAAAAGAGTTGCTAATAAAATAAACAGGCGGATATTCCCTACGGTTAATTTCATAAAGCTGTCGTCCATACTTTTACGAAAATAGTACATTGCCGGTCGCGATAGATAAGCATATCCATGGTTGCTTACTGTCGACATGCGCAATTTTATCTCTGGTAATTTAGTAACAAGGTATTTGTTGCAAACAACCTGTCGCTATTAAAGGATGATTCCAGAGTAGAGTAGCGCCCATAGGTAACTCTTTGATTATTTTAATCTCTCCCTGGCGCTGGCTATTTTGTACCGCTTTTTTGTGACATGTGAATTTATCTAATTAATTTAATAGGTTACGAGACTCAATTCAAGTGTTAATCAGACCCCGGTTGAGCGTTTTATGACCACGGGGCAAATGATGCTTATATGTTAATAAAATGTTTATTTTTTAATTGGCATAGCAATAATAATATTGCGCGGATATACCATATGGATGTGTTCTGAGAAATTTTTACCCCTAACAAAAATAAACGCTTTATTTTATAACGCTCAGTCCGGCTGGTGGCCGCGTAAATATTTTACGCGATCCGGACTGAGTGTATTCTGCTCGTATGATATCAGCGCTTAGCGGAACGGCGGTTCGTTGAAGGTTCTCAGCTTGCGCGAATGCATGTGGTCGCCTTCGGCGCGCAGCAGGTCAATCGCCCGAATACCAATCTGCAAATGTTCGGAAATGGCCCCTTCATAGAATCGGTTAGCCTGTCCCGGCAGCTTAATCTCGCCGTGCAGCGGTTTGTCAGAGACGCACAGCAGGGTGCCGTAAGGAACGCGGAAGCGATAGCCCTGAGCGGCAATGGTTGCGCTTTCCATATCGATAGCCACCGCGCGGCTGAGGTTAAAGCGCAGCGCTGAGGCCGAGTAGCGCAGCTCCCAGTTGCGATCGTCGGTAGTGACCACCGTTCCGGTACGCAGCCGCTGTTTTACCTCTTCGCCCGGCATGCCGCTGACCTGCTTTGTGGCGTCGTAGAGCGCGCGCTGAACTTCGGCGATGCTCGGAATAGGGATATCCGGCGGCAGCACCGCATCCAGCACGTGGTCGTCGCGCAGATAGGCATGGGCCAGCACGTAGTCGCCGATATTCTGGCTTTCACGCAGGCCGCCGCAGTGGCCAATCATCAGCCAGACGTCCGGACGCAGCACCGCCAGATGGTCGCAGATATTTTTGGCATTTGCCGGGCCGACGCCAATATTAATCAGCGTGATCCCCTGTCCGTCTTTGGTTATCAGGTGCCAGGCGGGCATCTGGTGCTTTTTCCACGCCAGATCGGAAATCGCTTCCTCCGGTGCCTCCGTGTCCGCCGTTATCCAGATCCCGCCCGCGCAGGAGAGGGCGATATAGGGACTCTCGGGATCGAGAATTTGGCTACAGCCCCAGCGCACGAACTCATCGACGTAGCGGGTGTAGTTGGTAAACAGCATATACGGCTGGAAATGGTCAACCGGCGTGCCGGTATAGTGGCGCAGGCGCGCCAGCGAGAAATCGACGCGGCGGGCGTCGAAGTGGGAAAGTGGATAGTATTCCGTCGAATGAAACAGGCCATCGGCGGTTTCATCGCCAATTTGCGACAGCTCGGTGGTGGGGAAAAAACGCGTCAGGCCGGCGCTCATTGAGCGATCGAGCGTGAGTTCAGAGCCATCAATAACGTACGGATAGGGGATCTCATGCTGCGACAGCCCGACGGTAATCGCGGCATCGTAATCCTGATACAGCATGGTGAGCTGCTCCAGCAGATAGGCGCGAAACAGTTTAGGGTTGGTGATGGTGGTGGTATAGCAACCGCTATGGGTGAAGCGACCCCAGGCCCGGGTTTTTAACGCTTTATGTTCCGCTCCGTCCCACGACACCGACAGCTGCGGGTATACGAACAGTCCTTCCGCACGGGCGCTATTCTCGGGGAGGATATTATGGTGAATATAATCGCCGAGGGCTTTACGCAGCGCATTGACCGATTTTTCATAGAGCGCTTCGAGCTGCGTAAGCGCCTGTTCTGGGGTCAGCCTGGCGGCTTTCTGATTCATGACGTACTCCTTGTTTCTGCTCTGCTGACGTTTTGCTTAGTATGTCACAGACTGAAAAAGGCGCAGGACAATTTAACCCGCTTAGTTGAGAAAGTACTGAGATTAGAACCAGTTGATGCTGGGGGATGTCGATTAATGCGCGGTGATATTCGCGATGGCGCCCCAGCGTTCAGCGCTGAAATGCGTGGCGTTGAGCACTTTTAGGGTGATCGACTTATTGTCGTTAATGCAGTACAGGGCGTTAGCCAACGGCGTCAGCTTATCGCCCTCCTGTAGACGCCGGCCGCAGGAAGTGAGTTCCGCAATGATGGTTAGCTGGCCGCTTTGCAGAACCGCGTGGGTATGTGTAGACGTCGAGGCCTCGCGTAGTTTCTTAATCCACCATTCCATTTGTTTATTCCTGACCTGTTACACTCCGGCGATAATTCATGTTTGCTCCTCATCTGACAATAAGAACAGGCGGTTGGTTTAGTCTATGTTTAATAAGTGAATCGCAGGATCGGATTCCTTCTGCATAATAGCCCGCCCTGGCAGCTAAAGAGATAATTCGGACAGAAATATGGCAATGATGCGTTTTACCCGGCTGCTGAATAAGTCGGGATTAAGATTAGTCTCGGTGGCGAAAAAAGCCATCATTGGGCTGCTGGTGGTCGTGATCGTCTTTTTTATTGGCCGTATTTACGAATCGCAGCGCGGTCCGGCGCTGCACCGCTGGCATACCTGGACGGCGAATGAAATGAGCGCCAGCGAGATTGACCGCGCCACTTTTGCCGAATACCAGACGCGGGAAGCGGCGATTTTCCGCGATATGAAAAGCAGCATTACCGACACGCTGAGCGACGATGAAAAAACGGCCATTAACCGCTTTTACGCGCAAAGTCTGGTCTATCCGGATAAGTTTCATCCCGACTGGAACCGCTCCTTTATTCTGCTGCCGCAGGGCAAACCGCGCGGCGCGGCGGTGCTGCTGCACGGCCTGACGGATTCGCCCTATAGCGTACATTATCTGGCGCAGCGCTATCAGCAGCTGGGATTTGTTGCCGTCGCGCCGCGGCTGCCTGGACACGGTACCGCCCCCGGCGCGCTCACCGCGGTGGACCGCGAAGAGTGGATAGCGACAACCCGGCTTGCGGTGCGCGAAGCGACGCGGTTGGCGGGGAATGACGCGCCGCTGCACGTGGTTGGCTACTCCAACGGCGGGGCGCTGGCGCTAAAATACGCCCTCGATAGCCTGGAAGATAAGTCGCTGCGGCGGCCGCAGCAGGTCATTCTGCTGTCGCCGATGATTGGCGTTACCGCCTTTGCGCGTTTTGCCGGGCTGGCCGGTTTGCCTTCTGTATTCCCGGCTTTCGCCCGCGCGGCGTGGCTGAACGTCGTCCCGGAGTTTAATCCCTATAAATATAATTCGTTCCCGGTGAAGGCGGCAAGGCAGTCATGGCTGTTGTCGCAGGCGCTGCAGCAGCAAATCGTGCAGGAAGCGCAGCGTCAGCGGCTTTCTGAACTAGCGCCGGTGTTAACTTTTCAGTCGGTGATGGATTCAACGGTGAGCACCCGGGCGGTGGTGGATTCGCTCTACCGTTATCTGCCGGATAACGGTAGCGAACTGGTGATTTTCGATATTAACCAGGCGGCGAATTTGCGCGCGCTATTTCGTCCCTCGCTCTATTCGGCGGTGAATACGTTATTGCCGCCGGCGCCTCGGCCCTACGGCACCACGGTGATTACCAACGCCGCGCCCGACACCTACGAGACGGTGGCCCGCACCACGCTTGCCGGGATGCGAAGCGAAACCGTGACGCCGCTGAATATCGCCTGGCCGCAGGATATGTATTCGCTATCGCACGTGGCGGTGCCGTTTCCGCTGACCGACTCGCTCTATGGCCGCGAACCGGCGGAGAAAAATCGCTACGGGATCAGCATCGGCACGATCTCGTTACGCGGGGAAACCTCAACCCTGAGCGTCGGGCTGGATACGCTGATGCGCGTCACGTCCAACCCGTTTTTCCCGTGGATGATGGCGCGCATTAACCATCATATCGCCTGTAGCGAGCAGGCGGATATCGCTGCCTGTCTCCGTTCGCAGGAGGCGGCCTCAGAATAGCGTGAGGTGCATCACGGTGCGGATGGCGATCCCGGCGATAGCGCCAATCGCGGCGAAGCGGAACAGGCGTACGAAGCGCGAGCTGACGCCCAGAAAGATGCCGATGCCGGGAAGATCGAACGTTTGCACTAGCAGGCCCGCCGAGGCGTTGATCTGGCTTACGGTCGCTTTACCCTGCTGGACGAGCTCGGAGACCACGCCGAAATAGGCCGTACCGCCGGCAACGCATTTGACCAGCGCCGGCAGCACGAAGTTAACCGGAATATTCAGCCACAGCAGCAGCGGCAGCAGCAGGCGCTGAAGCATCTCAATCAGGCCTGCCGCCTGCATAAATCCGACGATGGCCAGCGACAGGATCAGCATGGGCACCGCGCCGAGGGCCAGGCGGATGGCGTCGGCACCGGCGCTGTTGATAACGGCGATAATCCCCTGGCTATTTTGCTCCGCCTCAGGCAGCGCGTCGGCCCGCACGTTTTCAACCATCGATAGCCTGCGGCCGGCGATATGCCAGGTGACCGCGGCGGCGCACAGCCCGCCGACAATCGAAATGATGATTGAGGCCAGCCAGTGCAGGCCGAAGGGCGTTAACGGGTAGAAAACGTTGCCTTGACCCATGGCGAAAAGCATCGCCAGCGTGGCGGCCATATGCCGGTCCGAAGCGCCGCGTTTATCCATAATCGCGAGGGTCGCCAGCGGGGCGGCGAAGCTGACAAAATTCATCTGAATCAGAGCAAAAGCGCTCATCCCGGTTAAGCCGAACGGCTTAAGCAGCGGGGCGAGCCAGCGAACGATGGCGTCCAGTACCCCGCGGACCTCCAGATATTTCATCACGATGAGCATGACGACCATGATTGGCAACAGCGTATAAAGCGCCACATCGACGGAGGTTTTCCCCGCCGACATAATAATGCTGATGAAGTCCATCTATTTCTCAATCACTGCGGGCAGAAAGGATAATTAGCGCCATCATAATCCCAGCGGCAAGGAAATGAAATCACCGCGGCGGCGCTCTCTGTCCTGAAACGGGCGTTTAACTGGACTTGCAATTAGCCCGGGACGGTGCAGAAAATTTGTTGGTTGATATTTGCAAAGCCCGTTTTTTGTTCCCAAACTGAATGAACACCGGGCGACTTTCTTTAAGGATAAAACGATGCGACGTTGTCTGCGGCTAGCGTGGGGAATAGCGTTTATTTTCGCCTTGTCGGTACAGGCTGAAACGAAGGTCTATGGCGAGCAGCGCATCAGCGGCTGGTGGAGCTGGTTGAAAAACGATGTCTCGCAGACCTGGAATGAGCCGCAAAACTACGATTTATATCTGCCGTTTCTCAGCTGGCACAACCGCTTTATGTACGATAAAGAGAAAACGGATAACTATAATGAAATGCCGTGGGGCGGAGGTTTCGGCGTTTCCAGATATAACGCGGAGGGTAACTGGAGCTCGCTCTACGCCATGATGTTCAAAGATTCGCACAACGAGTGGCAGCCGATTGTCGGCTACGGCTGGGAAAAGGGCTGGTATCTTGATAGCCGTCGTGACTTTCGCCTGGGTCTTGGCGTCACCGCAGGGATCACCGCCCGCGATGACTTTGCCAACTACGTACCTCTGCCGATTATTTTGCCGCTCTTCTCCGCCAGCTACCGCCGTCTGAGCGTGCAGTTCACCTATATTCCCGGCACCTATAATAACGGCAACGTACTGTTTGCCTGGCTGCGCTACGGTTTTTAAATGCGCAGGCGGCCATGACCTGAACCGGCGAGCGTCAAATCGTAATCACTTTTTTGACCACCGAATTGGACAGCGCGAGCATCGAAATCAGTACCGAAGTGATAAACGTAAGGACAATCAGCATTAATTTTGTCCCCAGCGAGTTAATCGGGATAAACGCGGTGAGCAGGTGAAAAACGGAGTAGTGGAGAATATAGACGCCGGTCATCGTTTTGCTAATGGTGGCGAGAAGGGTCTCTTTAAACTCGCTGTTTTTGCGAAACCGCACGCCGTTGGCGGCAATAACCAGCGCAACCACCAGAATATAGATTTGTGAACCGGTCAGAATGAACGCATTTCTGTCGGCCTTAAACAGGGCGAAAAAGAAATGCCGCTCGTAAAACCAGGTAAAAAGGTAAATAAACGGAATGGCGATCATCGCGCCTTTGACCACTTTTTCTCGCCTGAGCCAGTCGGCGACCAGCGGGTCGCTGAACAGCTGACCGGTCAGATAAAACAGCAGCCAGGTCCACAGGCGGTACTGCGGCGCCAGGCTCAGCGCATGAACATCCGGGTACAGCGCGGACAAAAGATCGTAACCATACGAGAGCAGCAGCAGCGTGAACACCGCGGCAAAGAACGCTGTGCGTCTTTGGCTGAGCCACTCGATAACCGGGTGAAAGGTGTAAATGACGATAAACGCAAATACAAACCACGGCTGGATAAGATAGCCGCGCTGGTAGGGCTCCCAGAGATAGTACACCGTCATCCAGAACAGAAAGACGATCACCACGCTTTTGATTTTGCCCAACTGCCATTGTGAATCGTGGCGAGACTGTGAATCCAGATAGCCCGCCACCACAAAAAACAGCGGCGTGGCGATAGTGGAAATAAACGTCAAAAACCCGAGGATCCAGTGATAGTCATAATCATAGCTATCCCAGGTGTTGTAAATGGTGAAGAAGGTCACCGCCGTCATGCATCCCAGCGTTTTAATAATATTTAATCCGGTACTGTTCATGGTTGTCGCTTCATATTCTGATTGTGGAAACAGGCGTAGATTACCGGCAGAACCAGCAGCGTCAGAATAGTAGCAAAACCCAGACCAAACATGATAACGACCGCCATGCTCTGGAAGAAAACGTCGAGTAATAAAGGCGCCAGGCCGAGCACGGTGGTAAACGCCGTCAGCAGGATAGGGCGCAGACGCGAAGTGGCGGCATCAATAATCGCCTCCTGCTGCGCTTTTTCCTGTTTCTGCTGTTCAATCTCTTCTACCAGCACGATGCCGTTACGGATCAGCATTCCGCTCAGGCTCAGCAGACCGATTAACGCCATAAACCCAAAAGGGATCCCGGTGATTAAAAAGCCCGGCGTTACGCCAATCAGCGCCAGCGGCACGGTCAGCCAGATGGCGATCGCATTTTTCAGCGAACTGAACATCAGGACGGTGATGACAAACATCACCAGGTAACCCAGCGGCAGGGTAGTAAACAGCCCCTGCTGCGCCTCGCTGGAGTTCTCCGCATCGCCACCCCACTCAATGCTGTAACCGTGCGGCAGAGCGAGCGCATCAATCTGCGGCTTCACGCGGGACAGGATATCCCCCGACGTCTGGTGGCTGAGCGGGTCGGGATCGGTCTGTACCGTCAGCACCCGGCTGCGATCGCGGCGCAGGATTAGCGGATCTTCCCATTCAAGGTGAAAGCCGCTGACCACGTTACTGAGCGGAATATACTGCTGGCGGCTCTGGCTCCAGACCAGCACGTTATTCAGGTGATTCGCGTCCTGGCGCTCGGCGGCGGGCGGGCGGACGATCGTCGGCAGCAGGTCGGCTCCCTCACGGTACAATCCAACGCGGCTGCCGGAGAAGTTCATCTCCAGGGCGTTATCAATATCCTGTTTATCAACGCCCAGCTCGCGCCCAAGCGCGGGGGAGTACTGCGGACGAATAACTTTGCTACGGTTTTGCCAGTCGTTGCGAACGCCGTCGGTGGCCGGGTCTGCGGAGAGGATATCGCCAACCTGGCTGGCGAGCAGGCGCAGACGGTCGGGGTCCGGACCTTTAATCCGCACCTCGATGGCGCTGTCGCCAGAGGGACCGAACATCACGCGCTTCGTGCTGGCGTTTACCTGCGGGTAGTTGCGCGCAATATAGCGATCCACATGCTGCGTCAGGGCGGCAATGCTGCGCTGGTCGTCCATGCGCACCATGATCTGCGCATAGTTGCTGTACTGCCGTTGCCCGCTGTAGGTGAGGATAAACCGCATGCTGCCCTGACCTACGGTGGCCACGGTGGTGACCACGCCCGGCTGGCCGTTAATGGTGGTCTCAATATCGCTGGTCATCTTTTCGGTGGTCGCGATATCGGTACCGTAGGGTAGCCAGAGATCGACAAAGAAAATGGGCGTGTTTGACGAGGGGAAAAAGTTTTGCCGCACCGAGCCGAATCCCCAGATAGCGGCGGCCAGCAGCGCCGCCATGACGGTCAGCGTAATGGTTTTGCGCAGCAGAAGAGCACGCAGAGCCTGCTGGTACAGACGGTAAAAGCGCCCGCCGTACGGGTTGGCGTCGGCCCGCGCTACCGGCTGTGATTGATTTTTAAACAGCCACCATTTAATCAGCACCGGGGTAATGGTCAGCGCCGAGAACCAGCTCAGCATGAGCGAAATCAGCAGCACCTGGAACAGCGATTTACAGTATTCCCCGGTTGAGTCCTGTGACAGGCCAATCGGCGCAAAGGCGAGAATGGCAATCACCGTGGCCCCCAGCAGCGGCAGCGCCGAACGGCGGATCACGTAGTTAATCGCCATGAGCAGCGTTGACCCCTGCTGGCGGGCGATCAGCACGCCTTCGACGATGACGATCGCGTTATCGACCAGCATGCTCAGGGCGATAATCAACGCCCCCAGCGAGATACGCTGCAGCTCGATACCCCACAGGTACATGATCAGCAGCGTACCGAGCACGTTGAGCGCCAGCGACAGGGCGATAATAATGCCGCTGCGTACGCCCATAAAGATCAGCAGCACGCCAACCACAATCGCCAGCGCCATCAGGAAGTTGGTGATAAAGCCGTTGACCGAATGGGCGACTTCCGCCGCCTGATCGTAGAACAGGTCAATGTTGATCCCGGCCGGTTTTTCCGCCGACATCTGCTCCAGCTTGCTTTCCAGCGCGCGGCCAACGTCAATCACGTTAACCCCGGGTATAAACGACACCCCCATAGTGACCGCCTGTCGGCCGTTGGCGTGGTAAATGCTGGAAGGCGATTCGCTCAGCCCGCGCGAGAGGGTGGCAATATCGCGCAGCCGCGTCGCCGTTGCCGAGCCGTGCGGGCTGATTAACAGGTCGCCAAGCTCGTCGAGGTTGGCAAACTCGCCCGTGGGATGCAGGCGAATCGATTCGCTGCCGGATTTAATCTCACCGGCGTTAGACACCACGTTCAACCTGCTCAGTATCGCCGCCAGCTGGTTGAGCGTGATTCCGCGGGCGGCCATTTTCGCCAGCGAGATATCGATGTTGATCTGCTGGGGGATCGCCCCGCCGATGGCGACTTTGCCGACGCCGGGGACCAGCACCAGTTCACGACGCAGCTGCTCGGCATAGCGAACCAGCTCAGGGTTGGTAAAGCTCTCGCCGGAGAGGGCAAAGAAGAAGCCAAAGACATCGCCAAAATCGTCGTTCACAAACGGAGCGGCGACGCCGGGAGGGAACTGGCGGGCGGCGTCGCCCACCCGGCGGCGCAGTTCATCCCAGATTTGCGGCAGCTCGCGGGAGTGGTAGCGCGAGGCGATATTGACGGTAATTTGCGACAGACCGTTGGAGGAAATTGAGCTGACGTTGTCGAGATACGGCAGCTGCTGCAGCGCGTTTTCCAGCGGCAGGGTGACTTCTTCTTCCACCTGCTGCGCCGACGCGCCGGGATAGTGGGTGACCACCACCGCGGTTTTGATGGTAAACGCCGGATCTTCCAGGCGGCCAATATTCAGCAGAGCGAAGATCCCGCCGATGCCCAGCAGCAAAATGGTCAGCCAGACGCGGACCGGGTTGTTAATAAACTGGCGGGAAATATCCATTACAAACCTCGTTCACGCGTCCAGATACGAACCGGCTGTTGCGCATGTAATTCGCTGACGCCTGCCGCCACGACACGCTCGCCGACGCTGAGCCCTTCGGTAATCACCACGCCCTGAGAGGTCACCGGGCCCACGCCGACTTTTCTCTCTTCCAGCTTGAGCTGGTCGCCGCTTCCCTGTACCACCCAGACGTGGGGCTCATTGCGCGGGCGATTATCCGGGTTAAACACCGCTTCAACCGGCACCACCACCGCGTTTTGACCGGCGCTGGCGGGCAGGTTTGCCAGATTGACCGTCACCGTTCCGCTTACGCCGCCCACCGAGGGAAAGTCGGCCGGCCGCGGCATAGTCAGTATGATTTGCCAGGTGAGCGTGCTGCTGTCGCTGCTGCCAGTGTGCTCTTTATATTCAGCGGTAAACTGGCGGTCCGGCATGGCGTTAATTTTGACGACAGGACGATACTGCGCGTTGCGAATATCGAGCGCGGTAAAGAGATTTTCCGGAACGCTAAACACCACGTCGAGCAGATCGTTTCGCGTCAGAGTCACAATTGGCTGCCCGGCGGCAACCACCTGATGGTTACGTACCGGCACGTAAGCGGCAACGCCGCTGAACGGGGCGGTCAACGTCATTTGCGACAGCTCTTCGCGGGCGATTTTCAGCGCGGCGTTAGCGGCGTCGCGGTTGGCCCGCTGGATATCCATTTCCGCCTTTGAAATCGCCTGACGCCCGGCCAGCGTCTGGAAGCGATCGAACTGCCGCTGGGCGAGGGTGGCGGCGGTTTGCCGTTCATTCACGCGCTGCTGCGCTTCCCGGGCGTTGAGCCTGGCAAGGGGCTGCCCCTGAGTAATATTGGCTCCCTGACGGACATCAAGAGATTCAATCTGCCCGCCGCGTTTGAAAGATAAATCGGTGGAGTCCCCGGACTCAATGCGGGCGGGAAATACGCGCTGCTGCGCATCACCGATAGCCACCACCTCGGCGACTTTGACCATCCGCGGTAACGGCGTAATTTCAGGCGCTTTCCGATCGCAAGCCGTTGTTATTAAAATAACAAGCGGAATGAGAGAAAAATAACGGTTCACTGTATTCCCCTCGAAGTAAAAGGCTATGTTTTACATATTATTCACAATCGCTGTATTTATTCAGCGAGGGCCGAGACAACGAAATAGGTAATTAAACCGGTAGCCGTACAGGCGATTATTGCCAGGGCAATAAACAGGCTCAGGCGAAACAGACTGTAACCGAACATCGTTCCTCCTTTAGCGCTAACGCTTAGCTAAGTAAATTCTTATCGTAATAATTATTGTGGGGCGACAGAAAGTGAACAAGCCACTGATAATGAGGATAGTCGTAGTAAAACGGAAATGTTAAAAAGAGCAAAAATTACGGCGATGGCGACGATTTTACGGGGTTTGTAGTCGAATTGTCTGGCTGCGCCTGACTCTGTGATATTTTTCAATATATTAATTGGCGACTTAATAATGTTTATCGTGGTGTGCTACGTTTAATTATACCTACACGTCTTGCAGATTTTGTTCTTGAGATCTTTTCCTCAGCGCCATTGCCCGGGCTGTTTTCACCACCTTTTTTTATAGGTAATAAAAGGATTGTCTCTATGTATAAAAATATCCTCGTGCCGGTTGATGTGTTTGAAATCGGTCTGGCGGACAAGGCCTTGTCCCACGCCCAATTCCTTGCGCAAAGCTCTTCGGGACAGATTCATCTGGTACACGTCATTCCCTCTTTTTCTCCGGTGCTGACGCGCGGTTTTATTTCCGATGCACGAAAAATGGAAGACTATCTGATTAATACTGCTAAGGAAAAGCTGGCAGAGCTGATCAAGAAACTCGCGCTGACGGAAAAGGATATTCAGATTCACATTCGCAGCGGCAACATTCGCGATGAGGTGACCAAACTGGCCGATGAACTGAAAGCGGATGTGGTGATCATCGGTTCGCGTAACCCGAATATTCAGACGCATCTGCTGGGGTCGGAGGCGGCAGGAATCGTTCGCTATGCCCATGTTCCGGTTTTTGTGGTGCGTTAAGGGCGGCCTGTGGCTGTCCTGATTTCCGTTACAGGAGTGAGGAGATAACTATGAATACAGAAAAACCGGGCGGCCCGTTCTATCAGCTCTCCGTAGAAGAAACCCTGACCAGCACCAACAGCACTCCGGAGGGCATCAGCGGCGCCGAGGCGGCGACGCGTTTGCAGCAGTATGGCGAAAATGCGCTGCCGCAAAAAGCGGGAAAGCCGGCGTGGCTGCGCTTTCTGGCGCATTTTAACGATGTGCTGATCTATGTGCTGCTGGCGGCGGCGCTGCTGACGGCGGTCATGGGGCACTGGGTGGATACCCTGGTGATCCTCGGCGTGGCGGTGATTAACGCCCTGATCGGCCATATCCAGGAGAGCAATGCGGAAAAATCGCTTCAGAGCATTCGCAACATGCTTTCCAGCGAGGCGGTGGTTATTCGTCAGGGCAACCATGAAACGATCCCGACAACCGCTCTGGTCCCCGGCGATATCGTCGTCATCCGCGCAGGCGATCGCATTCCCGCCGACCTGCGGGTGATCGAAGCGCATAACCTGCGGGTGGAAGAGGCGATTCTGACCGGCGAATCGACGGTGGTGGAGAAAAGCACCGAGGCGCTCAGCGGCGAACTGCCGCTAGGCGATCGTACCAATCTGCTGTTTTCCGGCACCACGGTGAGTTCGGGCGGCGGAAAAGGCCTGGTGGTCGCCACCGGCGGCGATACCGAGCTGGGCCATATTAACCAGATGATGTCGGATATCGAAAAACACCGTACGCCGCTGCTGGTGCAAATGGATAAGCTCGGCAAAGCCATTTTTATCATCATTCTGGTGATGATGGCCGCGCTGTTTGTCTTCAGCCTGCTGTTCCGCGATATGCCGGTTTCTGAGCTGATGCTGTCGTTGATTAGCCTCGCGGTGGCGTCGGTGCCGGAAGGTTTACCGGCGATTATCTCGATAATCCTCTCGCTCGGCGTGCAAACCATGGCCCGTCAGAAGGCGATTATCCGCAAGCTGCCCACAGTGGAAACCCTTGGGGCGATGACGGTGATCTGCTCGGATAAAACCGGAACGCTGACCATGAACGAGATGACGGTGAAGGCCGTTATTACCGCCGATAACGTTTATCGCGTAGAGGGCGACAGCTACGAACCGGTAGGGAATATTCATCCGATCGATGAGCCCGATCCGATAACCGTTGCCCCCGGCACGCTGCTGGAACGCTATCTGCGCACCATCGATCTGTGTAACGACAGTCAGCTTATCAAAGACGAAAGCGGGCTGTGGAAAATTACCGGCGGCCCGACCGAAGGGGCGCTGAAGGTGCTGGCGGCGAAAGTCCCGCTCCCGACGGTCAACACCGAGCTGCGCAGCAAAATCCCCTTTGATTCACAGTATAAATATATGTCGACGCTGTACCGCATCGGCGATGAAGAGATGATTTTGATTACCGGCGCGCCCGATGTCCTGTTCCGTCTGTGTCAGCATCAGCAAACCGACCATGGCCTGGCGCCGCTCGATCAGCCTTACTGGGAAGCGAAAATCGAAGAGTACGCGCGGGAAGGGCTGCGGATGGTGGCGGCGGCGTGGAAACCGGCAGCCGACGGGCAAACGGAGCTTAGCCATGAGGATTTGCAGCAGGGCGTCATTCTGCTGGGGGTTGCCGGGATGATGGATCCGCCGCGACCGGAGGCGATTACGGCGATCGGCGACTGCCTGCAGGCCGGGATCCGCGTGAAGATGATCACCGGCGACCACCCGCAAACCGCGATGAGCATCGGCAAGATGCTGGGGATCGGCAATGCGGAAAACGCCATCACCGGCAGAGAACTGGAGGTGATGGACGATACCCAGCTCAGCGAAGCGGCGCAGAAATTCGATATTTTCGCGCGTACCAGCCCGGAAGATAAATTCCGCCTGGTGCAGGCGCTGCAAAGCAGGAAAGAGGTGGTCGGGATGACCGGCGACGGCGTGAACGACGCCCCGGCGCTGAAGCAGGCCGATGTCGGTATCGCGATGGGGATTAAGGGCACCGAAGTGACCAAAGAGGCCGCGGATATGGTGCTGACCGACGATAATTTCGCCACCATCGCCAGCGCCGTCAGGGAAGGGCGTCGGGTATACGACAACCTGAAGAAAACCATTCTCTTCATTATGCCGACCAACCTGGCGCAGGGGCTGTTGATCATTATTGCGCTGCTGGCGGGGAATTTAATTCCGCTGACGCCGGTGCTGATCCTGTGGATGAACATGGCGACCTCCGCCACGCTGTCGTTCGGCCTGGCGTTCGAAGCGGGCGAAAAGAACATCATGCGGCGTCCGCCGCGCGATCCCAAACTGCACGTAATGGACGGCTTTGCTATCTGGCGGGTGATTTTTGTCGGTTCGATGATTGCCGTCAGCGCCTTTGTGCTTGAAGCCTGGCTACAGCCGCGCGGCTATTCGCCTGAGTTTATCCGCACGGTGCTGCTGCAGACGCTGGTCACCGCCCAGTGGTTCTATATGCTCAACTGCCGGGTGGCGGACGGCTTCTCGCTGAGTAAAGGGCTGCTGGCGAACCGGGGGATCTGGATTGTCAGCGGGGTGCTGCTGGTGCTGCAGCTGCTGATTATCTACGCGCCGTTTATGCAGATGCTGTTTGGTACCGAAGCGCTGCCGTTCCGCTACTGGGTTATCACCTTTATTATCGGTTTTGTGATGTTCCTGATTGTGGAAGTCGAGAAGCCACTGACCCGGAGATGGCGTACGGCCTGATATTGAGCAGAACGCGGCATTCCCGGTAGCCCGGCTAAGCGCAGCGCGAGCCGGGCTACCCGTGATGTGATGATGGGTTCCCCGGGCAGGCGCAACGCGCCGTTCCCGGGATAACCTCGTTGCTTGCAATTGAGATTGATATTAGCAATCATTATCACTACCAAGAGTGTGCTGGAAACAATTAACCGATGTCGCTTCGCAAGTTTTGTTTTGCTTCTCCGCCGAAAGGGCGGATTTTTATCGCCGCGCTGGTCTCCACGCTTTATGGCATTAACGCTTACGCCAGGCCGGATATGCGCCCGCTGGGGCCGAATATCGCCGACCGCGGTTCCGCGTATTATCACTTCAACGTTGCTTATTTCGATTCCCTTGATGGCGAACGGCATTATAAGGTCTGGACGGCGATACCGAACGCGGCGCCGCCCGCGCAGGGGTATCCGATTCTGTACGCCCTGGACGGCAACGCGGTGATGGACCGGTTGTCCGACTCGCTGCTTGAGACGTTTACGCAAAAAACGCCGCCCGTTATTGTGGCCATCGGCTATCAAACGAATTTGCCCTTCGCTCAGCCCGCCCGAGCCTATGACTACCGGCCGAAAGTCGAGGAGAATCCTGCCGACGCCGGATGGGACCGACGGAAGAGCGGCGGCAGCGAGGCATTTCGCCAGCTATTAGAAAATACCATCGTGGAAAAAGTTGAGCGCGGGATCGCGATCAACCCTCAGCAGCGGGCTATCTGGGGGCACTCCTATGGCGGATTATTCATCATTGACGCCTGGCTGGCGTCATCCCGCTTCCAAATCTATTTTTCTGCCAGTCCTTCTCTGGGACGGGGTAACGCCTCGCTGTTAGCAAAAATGGCCGCGGCGAAGGCGGATGCGTTTAACCGGAAGACCCTGTACCTGATGGAGGGGGCGGTTGCGACCCAGCGGGCCTCTTCCACAGGGGCAGAAGAGATCCGGAGCAACGTTCTGCAGACGGTTTCCCTGCTCAAGAAAAATGGCGTGGCGGTCAACTGGTGGCCCTATCCCGGGCTGTCTCACGGGGAGATGTTTAGCGCCTCGCTGCAAAGCGCGCTGCTGGCGATGAGCGGTTTTCCCCGGGGCTCGGGCAATTAGTCGAAGATGCATTTTCGCATACCGCCGAATGAGAGCAGGGCGCATTAACTGGCGAGCCCTGCTGTTCCGATGCTTAAGGCAGCTGACGATAGGCGTCGTCGGCGACCGGCTCCAGCCATTCGTTAGACGCACCTTCGGCAGGGACGGCAACGGCGATATGGGCAAACCAGCTATCGGCGGCCGCGCCGTGCCAGTGCTTGACGCCGGCGGGAATATTCACGACGTCCCCAGCGGTAAGCTCGCGCGCCGGTTGATTCCACTCCTGATACCAGCCGCGACCGCCGGTCACCAGTAAAATTTGCCCGCCTTTATGGTGGATATGCCAGTGGTTACGGCAGCCGGGCTCGAAGACCACGTTACCGATATTGACCCCTTCCGTGGAGAGCATATTCAGGTAGCTGGTACCCTGAAAATACTGCGCATAGGCCTCGTTTTTCTCCCCCTTGGGGAAGATACCGTTACCGTCAAATTGTTGGTTCATGATGTCTCCACATTTCAGTTTCGGGCTTTTAAGCGGCCCCTTACGACTCGTTGAACAAAGTGTAGAGAAGGTTTGATTAAATGATAAGATGCGCAAATGTGAATACACTAGTGCACAAAATTCACCAATAATGAGCAAAGAAAAACTCAACGACCTGCAGGCTTTTGCCACGGTGGCTCACGAGCGCAGCTTTACCCGGGCGGCCGCGATTCTGGGTGTTTCCCGGTCAGCGCTGAGCCATACGCTGCTGGCTCTGGAAGCGCGTCTCGGGGTAAGGCTGTTAATCCGCACCACGCGCAGCGTTTCGCCAACCGATGCCGGGAACCGCCTGCTGGCCGTTCTGGCGCCGCGGCTGAATGAAATCGAAGCTGAACTGGCTTCTCTGCGCGCTTCACGAGATAAACCCGCCGGAACGGTACGCATTACCGCCAACGATCATGCCATCGTCACCGTGCTGTGGCCGCGTCTGCGGCCTTTATTAACGCAATACCCGGATATTCATATTGAGTTCAGCGTCGGATACGAGCTGACCGACATTGCCGCCCAGCGTTTTGATGCCGGCGTACGGATGGGCGATCAGGTAGATAAGGACATGATTGCGGTGCGCATCACGCCCGATGTGCAGATGGCGGTGGTTGCCGCCCCCGCTTATCTTGCCGGCAGGGCGGCAGTAAGACGTCCTGAGGATCTGATGGCGCATAACTGCGTTAATTTGCGTTTGCCCACCCATGGCGGGCTTTACGCCTGGGAGTTTGAAAAGGGAAGTCAAAAGACCAGCGTTCGCGTTGATGGGCAAACCGTTTTTAACAATACCTTTCTGATGATTCAGGCCGCGCTGGACGGAGCAGGGATTGCCTATGTTCCTCACGACTTAGCGGCGAAATATATCGCCACGGGGGAACTGGTACCGCTACTTGCCGACTGGTGCCCTCATTTCCCGGGATACTATCTTTACTACCCGGGCCGACAGCATCTTCCGGCGGCGTTTACGCTGGTGGTCGACGCGCTGCGCTGGCACCGCAGGGGGTGATCCCGGCTGCGCGATGGCTGCCGGGCTTCTTAAACAGGGAGCCTCTGACCGGGATGGCGTTACTTATTATTGGAATTGGGAACATGCTGCTGCATCAATTCAACGATCCAATCAATAAAAACACGCAGTTTGGCGTTGACATGGCGGTTTGGCGGAAACGCCAGGTACAATGGCATTGGACTGATACGCCATTGTTCAAATAACGGAATTAAAGCGCCACTGGCCCGATGTTTTGCCGCCATATAGGTTGGCAGCGCAATCACGCCTAAGCCAGCGAGCCCCGCTTCGAGGTAAGCATTGCCATCATCCACGGCAAGTACATAGCGGCCTGTGATTTCAATATGTTCACTCCCACTGCGCAGGACCAGAGGCTCAATCTTACCGGTGCGCGAGGACAAGAATCCCACTATGCGATGGTCGGTGTTTTCCAGCTCTCGCGGGTGCGCAGGGGCGCCAAGGCGTTCCGCATAGCCAGGGGCGGCGTAGACGCCGATTTGCAAATCGCCGACATGGCGCGCGATCAGGGACTGGTCGTTGATGTCGCCACCGCGCAGGACGCAATCCACGTTGTCGCCGATCAGGTCCACCACCCGGTCGCTGACGCCCATGTCGAACTGGATGTCAGGGTAGCGCGCGTGGAAAGCCGGTAGCGCCGGTACCAGGACGAGGCGGGCCAGCGGACTGGGCACATCCACCCGTAGCCGTCCTCTGGGGGTCATCGCCGCACTGGACAGGCTGTTTTCAGCATCCTCCATGTCCGCCAGCAGGCGGATGACGCGCTCGTAGTAGACCGCGCCATCGGCAGTCACGCCGAGCCTGCGGGTGGTGCGATGGAGCAACTTGACGCGCAGGCGCGCTTCCAGCTGCTGAATGAACTGCGTCACCGTGGTTTTACTCATATGAAGCGTTTGGGCAGCCTTTGTGAAGCTCCCTGCTTCCACCACGCGAGCAAAGGCGCGCATCGCATCGAAACGATCCATTCCTTATCCCCCTTTTCACCGATTGTTTGGATTTTACAAACAATGATGGACAAAGTCGCTTGTTTATCCGCCCGATCCCGCACCTGTAAAGTGTCTTTACGTTCACCGGGCTGATTTTGCCCCATTGCAGAGGTACAAACATGACAGCACGCGAAGCCGTTTTTCCCCTCGGTCGGCAGGCGCTCTATGAGCGCAATCGCTATTCACCGGCCATCAAATCCAATGGTTTCTTGTTCGTTTCCGGGCAGGTTGGTAGCCGCGAGGATGGTTCGCCTGAGCCCGAACTAAAAGCGCAGGTCAGGCTGGCATTCAATAATCTGAATGCTGTTCTCGCGGCTGCGGGCTGCACGTTCGGTGACGTGGTTGACGTGACTCTCTTTGTTGTCGACCCCGAGTCAAATCTCGACGCTATCTGGAGTATCCTGCCAGAATATTGGGGGGAAGCGCCTTACCCTACGTTGACCGGGATCGGCGTGACGTGGCTTTATGGATTCCAGTTTGAGATTAAGGTGATTGCCAGGCTGCCCTGCGCGTGACGGGGCTTTCCGCCAGTCAAAAGATAAGACAGAGGAAAATTTATGAAAGCAGCGGTCTATGACGTGGAAGGCGCTCCCGGCGTCCTGAAATATGTCGATGTCCCGGAGCCGGTCACAGGGCCCGACGACATTCTGATTTCTGTCGAGGCTATCTCGATTGAGGGTGGCGATTTGATCAACCGCCGTTCAACGCCGCCGCCGCTTCCTTCATGGATCGTTGGCTACGCGGCCGCGGGCACAGTTGTTGCCGTCGGATCGAAAGTCCGAAGCCGTACGGTTGGGGACAGAGTCGCTGCTTTTCACATGCAGGGATCGCATGCGGAACGTTGGGCTGTGCCCGCGGAACGCACCTGGCTTATACCCGATGGGGTGGGAATGGCAGAAGCGGCGGCATTGCCGATTTCATTTGGAACCGCGCATCATTGCCTTTTCACGCGAGGCATGCTCCGGCAGGGAGAAACCGTTCTTATTCAGGCCGCAGCGGGTGGCGTGGGGCTCGCGGCCGTTCAGCTTGCCTCACAAGCAGGCGCAACGGTCATCGCCGTGGTAAGCGGAACGCAGCGACGAGGTCGGTTGCGTGAACTTGGTGCCGATCATGTTGTGGATCGTACAAAGGATAACATCGTGGACAGTGTCCGACAGTACACCCATGGCACCGGTGTTGATCTCGTCATCGATCCGGTGGGAACGACGTTGCCTGTTTCGCTTTCTGCACTCGCTCCGGAAGGACGTCTGGTCTTCGTCGGTAATGCCGGCGGCAACAGTCTGACTGTCGACTTATGGCCGGCAATGCAGTCTAACCAGACGCTCATGGGGGTATTCATGGGACCTCTTTTTGCAAGGCATGGAGTTCGAACAAGCGTGGACGAGATGCTGCAGGCTGTAGCAGCAGGGCGCGTCACGGTTGTCATTGACCGCATCTTCCCCCTGGCTAACGCTGCCGCGGCCCACGAATTTGCTGAGACAGCGAAACCGCTTGGCCGGATCGTGATGAAGCCATGACGCGCGTTTGACCAGGATGAGTGCGTGGCGGCAGGATGCTATTAGAAGCGCTTTTCGGATGGTACTAACTTTCTGATTTTGAGGCGTTAAGGGAAATTGGGGGCACGCCGTCCTCGAATCCGCTTGACCTCAAAATTCTTCCGATGTGGAGGAGAAAATGAAAATAAAAAAGCCTGCTTCAAAAGCAGGCTTTTCAAATTTGGCTCCTCTGACTGGACTCGAACCAGTGACATACGGATTAACAGTCCGCCGTTCTACCGACTGAACTACAGAGGAATCGTGTGAACGGGGCGAATACTACTGGTCTCGGATTTTTGTGTCAACCATAAATTTAACTTGCTGATTCAAATGGCTAAATTTAGTGCAGGTCGTTGTTTTAGTGTACTGCCGGGCTATTGCCGTCATCCGGTGGAGTATTCTCACGTAATCTCTCCAGCGGATCCTGGCGATAGAAAAGGCAAAAACGCTGCCAAAGCGCGGGAAAACGCGGGGCGAACAGCTCTGGCGCGCTAAAGAAGTATTCAGAGAGCACGGCGAAACATTCGCCAGGATCGGTGGCCGCGTAGGCGTCAATACTGGCGGCGCTTTCACCGACCAGATCGATCTCATCCTGAATATTGTTCATGGCAGCATGGAGATCGTGTTCCCAGCCTGCCACCTCGCGCAGGGGGATAAACGGCACGCCGCTCGCGCGATCGCCATTGCGGGTATCCAGCTTATGCGCCACTTCATGAATAATCAGATTGAAACCGGAAGCGTCAAAGGAGTCCTGAATATCCAGCCAGTTTAGAACAATGGGCCCTTGCTGCCAGCTTTGCCCTGATTGCACGATTCGCTGGCTATGCACCAGGCCGATATCATCTTCCCATTCGTCGTCGACAACGAACGGGGCAGGGTAGATAAGCACTTCGTGAAAACCATCTAACCACTCGATGCCCAGTTCGAGAACCGGCAGGCAAAACAGGAGCGCGATACGTGCGCTCTGTAGGGGAGTGAGCTCCAGCCCCTGTAATGCAACCAGACGCTTCTGTTGCAAAAAGCGGGATGCCATTTGCGCCAGCTGCTGCTGCTCATGGTCGGAGAGGTTGGCTAATACAGGGATGGCAAGCGCCTTTTCCCAGGGGATTTCCGCGTTGCCGGACTCTTCATCTACTTTCCAGGGCCATTTAAACATCATATTGCTCGCAAAGTCGTCACTTGAACTGAATTAAAGAGACAGGAACTATTAAAATGCCAAAGAACCTGGCATTATAGCAACCTCAACAGCGGAGAGATGCCGGAGCGGCTGAACGGACCGGTCTCGAAAACCGGAGTAGGGGCAACTCTACCGGGGGTTCAAATCCCCCTCTCTCCGCCACTATTCAAACACTTAGCTCAATTCCATTCAACGACGCGTGTCACACTTGGCATGGTGTTGGTATACTTTCTTGGTATATTACTTCATACATATCACTCCGTTACTACAAATCAAGCGATAGCATTTTGTCATAAAATGCGGTCTTTGTTTTTTTTCTTGCCATATACGTCTCCTGCTATAAACTCAATATCTAATGTTTTTGAACATTTTTTTGTATGAAAAGAGGGGTTATGACGAACGCGATACTTTGGTATGAGATTAAGAATATCGGTAGCTTTGAAGATGAAGGAGGGTTCGTTGACCTTACTACTACAGCTAAGGATAAGAAAAAAGAACTGTGGGTCGATGTTGATGGACACAAGGTCAATTTGATCACTGCTATCATGGGGGCGAATGCCTCTGGTAAGACAACACTCCTTAAGCCTATGTCTTTTTTGAGTTGGTTTTTTTGGTCTATACCAGCAAAAGTAACTGATTATTTGTATCTAAATATCAATCGACCATATGTTAATCCAGGGATGATTAAAATATGTTTTGTTTTAGATGGTAAAGTATACACATATATAGTCACTGCCTGCGATCATTTTGTAATAAAAGAAGAACTATATGTAAAGAATGAAAATAACAAAAATATATATGTTTTCAAGAGGAAATTAGACAAAAAGAATTATAAAAAACAATTAGATAAAAGCAGTGATGAATTCAGCACTAAAGAGGTTGAAGAGCTATTAAAAACAATAAAATATGATTATATTGAAAAAGCTGAACTTTTCCCTTTAGGTATAGAAGAGGGTAAAAGAACACCAGCTAATACAAGTATAATTTCTGCTGCTAGGCGAGTAGGAGTTCCCTTAGCTATCAATATAGCTGAAAAAATGAGCAATACCACCAACGTAAATGCAATGGGAAGGTATAGCTATGATTATGAAGATTTAGGTACAACAGCAGAGGAGTTATATGAAAATCCTATAGCGTTCAAAAGCGTTAAAAATATTCTACGCAAATGGGATTTAGGCTTGGATGATATAACTATAGAGAAAGAAGAGAAGGTTGATATAAATGGTGAGAAGGATGTTTATTACCTTTTGAATGGTGTTCATGAAAAAGAAGATGGTACTAAATTTGAGTTGCCATTTGCTTTTGAATCTGCTGGAACACAGAGTGCATTTATCAGGTTGCACAATATAATGCAATGTCTGAAAAAGGGGACGGCATGTTTTATTGATGAACTTGGTGATGACTTACACCCACATATGGTCAAACCCATATTGGAATTATTCATCAGTAAAGAAACAAATCCTTTACATGCACAGTTGATTTTTACTTGCCATAAACCTGAACTTATCAATTACTTAGGTAAATATAGAGTATTGATTACCGAGAAAAAGTTCAATAAAAGTGAATGTTATCGGCTTGATGATTTCCCATCCAGTGAAGCGCGGGTCGATGATAATATTGCAGCTAAATATTTGGCGGGTGCATTTGGTGGAGTACCAGATTTATGACCAAGCCTAGACGTGCAAGACGTGGAGTTGAACGAACTAAGTTATTGATGTGTGAAGGAGTAACTGATAAAAGATTTGCTGATAGTTTAAAACGCCTTTTAACAACTAGGGCTGCAGGATTTAGTGTTAGACTAGATGATGCTGGTGGAGGCGGGCCTAAATCCGCGATAATGGCAGCTATAAATCATGCTGGTGGTTTTGATAAAAGAGTTGTCTTTATTGATTCAGATCTTGCAATTCCCAATGACGCATTAGCTGCGGCTAGGAATAGGGACATAAAAATCATTCAATCCTCACCACTATGTTTGGAGGGGTTTTTAATGAGATTAATGGGCCATAATCAACAATTCATCAATTCTCAGGAAGCGAAAGATTCATTTCATAGGTTTTATAATTTGAGGAATGTTGTAACTCAAGAATGGTATGAAGAGTATATAACACTTCAACGCATAAACTCTGTGATTAGAGACGATCGACATATTTGCCGAGAGGTACTAAATGACTTATGCAATGTATTCACTGTGTTTTAAAACTGCTCTAGCGGGCAGTTTGATCAAATGGTGCTAGATCTAATGTCGGCGATTTTTTGATATTTCTAACATAAACCAAAACTTGACTTTCTGTTTTATGTCCTGAAAATAATTTTTGTCTCTACTTGACTCTTCATAAACTGATATCCCCTTGACTTTGAGATCATGAAAAGTACACGACAGTTTTCTATCTGGTTTTTTTCCTGCTGCTTCCCTTGCGGTTTCCCACAGATCGTTAAATCCGCTTTTCGAGTATTTGGTTTTTTTGCTGCTACAGATAACCGTTTCCCGCCCACCCAGAGTTTTTGCAAGTTCGATAGCGTTATGAAGCCGTTCTGTAAATAGACCCGTTTTAGTTCCAGGCATTTTTTGAGATCCCGGCCAAATTGACCCTGGCCCAAATTCAGTGCAGTGCTAAATCAGAGATCCTCGTCTTTCCGGAGACTTCGGATGAATTCAGCCGGAGTCATGTCATTTAATGATGAATGCGTTCTCTCATGATTATATTCCCTGCGCCAGTTGTCGAGTTTGTCCTGCGCATCTTCCAGCGACAGGAACCAGTGAATGTTCAGGCATTCATCCCGCAGACTGCCATTAAATGACTCAATAAACGGGTTATCCGTTGGTTTTCCGGGGCGGGAGAAGTCCATTGTGACACCGTGCTCATACGCCCATTTATCCAGAATTTTCGAAATAAACTCGCTGCCGTTATCTGTCTGAATACGTACCGGCAGGCGCTTGCCCAGCACCCGCAACCCTTCCATCACACCGACCACATCCTCACCTTTCAGCGACTTTCCGGCATGGATCGCCACACACTCCCGACTAAAATTATCCACTACAGTCAGCGCCCGGAAACGTCGTCCGTTAAACAGGTTATCCGACACGAAATCCATACTCCAGCACTGATCGACACCGGTCAGGACCGGACGTTGCTGACGATGTGCTGCACTGACATGCCTGCGCGGGCGTTTTCTGCGCAGGTTGAGGCCTTCCAGACAGTAAATCCGGTGTGTTTTCTTGTGGTTAACAGGCCAGCCTTCCCGCCGCAGCTGAATATGAATACGCGGGCAACCGTAGCGGATCCGGGTTTCCGCTATTTCCCGGATACGCAGGGTTATCGCCCGATCATCCCGCCGGCTCTGCCAGTGGTAAACGGTTCTGCTCTGCATCAGCAGTCCGCATCCCCGTCGGACACTGATACGGTAAGCCTCCCGCAGAAAATGCACCGCCTGACGCTTCTGAGCCGGCCTCAGAACTTTTGTTTCAGTACCTCCTGCAGCATCTCCTTGTCCAGACTCAGGTCAGCCACCAGTTTCTTCAGCCGTTGATTTTCATCCTCCAGTTGCCGCAGACGCCGCAGTTCGGTCACGCCCAGACCGGCGAATTTCTTCTTCCAGTTATAAAAAGCGGCTTCAGAAATCCCCATCTTTCGGCAGACTTCCCCGACACGGGTGCCGGTTTCGGCCTGTTTCAGCGCAAACGCGATCTGTTCTTCGGTATAGCGGGTCTTTTTCATGGCGATGTGCCTCTCTGTGAGATGGAAGAAAGACCGGAGACTTCAGTTTAGTCTGGCACTGTTTTCAGGGAGGAGATCAGGAAGCATGGTTGACTGTCGAGCGCTGTGAGGTGATAGAGAGACTTATGACCCAGGCGCGAGCTGCCGGGATAAAAACTATCCCGCGCGGATCTGGCGCGGGATCATATACCGGTATGCGTGGTGGCGAAAAGTTTCAGTAGTTGGAGGTTGAACTCCTCATCGCATCGCCCGTTTTTATAATGATGCAATCAGTGGCGCATTGCTCCTTTGCCGTCAGAATAACATTATCGGGAAGCCTGAAATGCATTGACTTGCTAATTAAGATTTGCTCCGCCATCCCCTTGATAGCCCAGGGAGCCGCAAGGGAAATATTGCCAAACTCGTCATAACGTTGTGTTTTAGTAAAGGCGTTATAGGCAGGATCTTGAATGTCAAAAAGAACATCCCCTGTAAATGTTTTCCCCACCTTGTAGGAAAGCGCGCTGGCTAATGCGTTTAACTCCGATTTTTGTGGGATAATGAAACCATTAAAGATATTGTATGATGCAGCGATCATCGCGAATACTGTCAATATGGGTAGCGCTTTTTTTGCTATGTTGAGTTTGCTTGTCAAGGCATCTAACCCAATAATAATAAGAGCGCATGTGAAGAATTCCAGTGCTATCAGTGACCTATATGCAGCCCAGTTTTCCTTGACTAATAAGTTTGGAGAGTAGGCGCCAATCCCCATGATAATAAACATAAGAACCTTAATCGGGCCTGATTTGCCTTTTATTATTGAAAGTAAACCTATTGCGCAAATTATTAATGAGAGCGTTGTGAAAAAGGTGCCTGGAGTTATATTAAAGTTGTTGATAGCGTTAATCAACGGTTCTTTTATAAACCATCGTAATTTCTCAAGTGGATTATTAGTTAACTCGGCACGTGCAATTGAACTGCCATATAACCATACAGGTATAAATTTTGAAAATAGCAGGCTGCCAAGCATGCCGATAAATAAAGCTGCGCCACTGATTAAAACAATGTGGATGGAAAAGGGTTTGTCTTTTTTCAGACAGTTATCAAGCATGACGAAAAATAAAAATGCCATCGCCGTTGGTTGATATATGGCAAATGCAAACCATAAAATAATGACGGATGCTGCAAATCTTATAATTGTCGTTTTCTTATTGATCGGTTTTAATGTCGCATAACTTATTCCGGCAAGGAGTATGGAGAGTACAAAAGGGAAACATGTCGCCCAGGAATTATAAACCTGTACTGCGGGCGTCAGGCATATTAATAAAGGGAATGCGATCGTTGTTATTTTACGCTCGAATATGTTTCTTTTTTCTATAAATGAAAAAAGAAAAAAGCAAAACATAAATACCGATATTACGGTAAAAAATCTAAGATAGGCAAGGTCATCGATATTGTGAACTAGCGTAAAGGCAAGCCGTCTGGCAACGGCATACAAGGGTCTGCCGGATTGCATATCCCATTGAAACGGAGAACCTTTCCCTGAAAAAACATCGGAAAGTGTCGACCAGTCATCTGAAAATGCGTAACTAAATATAATCGTTGGGCTATAAACTAAGAAAATTGCCGCGAGGTAAAGCATTGCAATAATTTTTTTAGAGTAAGACGTCATCCGTTCGTCCTCAGTGTTCATTGCTCGCCTCTCATTTCGTGTTTTGCTACCTCTTCGATAAAATATTTGGGCCGATTTTTGGATTCCATATATATTTTCCCAACGTATTCGCCAATTATCCCCAAAGAAAGCATCTGGACACCGCCAAGGAAGAAAATCGCAATCATTACCGATGTCCAACCCGCAACGGTATTTCCCAGGAGCTTCTCAATGAAGGCATAGATTGCAGCTAGTGAAGATAGAAGGCATGTGGCAACCCCAGCGGCAGCGATCATACGTAATGGGGTAATTGTCAGAGACGTTATTCCTTCTAACGCCAGTGCTACCATCTTTTTTAAGGGGTATTTTGATTCGCCTGCAACCCTTTCATCTCTGCTATAATAAACGCTGCTGGACTTATAACCCAACAGCGGAATTAGCCCCCTTAAATATAAATTTTGTTCTTTAAAATCTTTTAATGCTGTCAACGCTGTACGGCTAAGAAGCCGGAAGTCCGCATGGTTAGGAACCTGATTGACACCCAGCCCTGACATCAGAGAATAGAATTTATTGGCTGTTGCCCTTTTGAATACTGAGTCACTACTCCTGTTGTCGCGTACGCCATAAACAATCTCAAACCCTTCATTATATTTGTCTATCATTTCCTCAATGCAACCTATATCATCCTGTAAGTCTGCATCAATACTTACGGTAACGTCCGTATCCGCGTTTGCCAACCCCGCCAGCAGGGCGATCTGATGGCCCCGGTTCCTTGATAATTTCAGACCGCGGACGAATGACTTTTCCTGTGATGTGGATTTAATTTGTTCCCAGGTGTTGTCTTTACTGCCATCATCGACAAAGAGGATATAACTATTTCGAGCGATTTTTTCTTTTTCGAGGAGGTTTTGTAATACCGTGGTAAGCCCCTCCAGGCAGTATGGAAAGGCCTCTTTTTCATTATAACAAGGAACAACGATTGCTAACGAAGGTATTTTGCTCCTCGTGTGGTTTATATTAATTTCTTTCATTTCATTGACCAGTATTTGTTTAGAATAAAACCAGCTGTTGTGTAAATCACCATGCCTACAACTTGCGCTGTATAAATAGCATTAGGTATGACGATGAAAAAAACTTTCATTGCTATTAAATTTAAAATGTAACAAAAAGCGCATGTGGACAGGAATTTGATAAATCTCAGGGGGCTTAATGTCGTTGAGAAAGTGAACTTCGCATTCATAACAAAACTGAAAATAATGCCAACGACATAACCTGTTGCATTTGAAAGGTAGACTCCCACGCCGACATGCATCAGGCCAAATATAACAACTGCCGTAATGGCTGTATTTGCCAGGCCAACGATAATGTACCTGACCGCTTCTCTGGATATATTTTTTTTCAAGGTGTAATTAATCATTTATTGATTTACATCAATTTTGCAAAGGGGCGGTTAAGAGACTGAATGCACGGTCGATATAAGCAATGAGCCCCTGGAATATAAGTATTTGACGCCAACTCGTGGTCGGTGTCAACCTGGGTTTTTATTACCGTGGACATATTCCACGTCGGGTATTGTTTTACGTTTCTCTGGCCGAGCTTGTATGGATATGATAATGCCGAATGGCGGCGATATAAAAGCCGGAAAGCAATCGGAGGCGTGAGCTCTGGTGCGGTCATATCAGGCAGAGCTGCGGTATTAACTTGTCTACTGTTACGGTATTTATGCGCGGACGTTGCTGCGCTCAAGAAGAAAAAACAGTTTAAATCTCCCGGATAGGGCTGAGGGCGGGGAGTGAAAATATTGTGAGTTTTTTGTTTTTTTATTGTTAATTATATCATTTGCATGATGACGTAATTTTCTTCCAACGTCTCCCGTCACAAAGGATATCACGCCTCGAAGGGGCTATAATTATCATCTTCATGATTTACTGCGGAGCAATCGTTGATAGATCGTAACGCCTCATCTTTCTGCCGTGTAGCGATATTCGCGATGCAGGACGAGGAGTCGTTGGTAAAAACGAAAAAACCCGCACGAGGCGGGCTTTAGATTAACCAGGCAGTCTTAGAACTGGTAGGTGATACCCACGGCGAACTGATCGTCGGTGGCTGCGCCACTTACCGCCGCGTCTTCATCATCGATCAGATTGAATTTGTATGCGGTGTAAACGTTGAAGTTTTTGTTGAAATAGTACCAGGCACCCAATTCAACGTAGTTCATGATATCCGCATTAGTGTCTTCTTTGGCGCCCAGGTCTTTACCTTTCGCGTAGACATAGCCCAGGGATGGACGCAGGCCAAAATCAAACTGATACTGAACAACGGCTTCGATGTTCTGGGTGTGATTGGCAAAGCTGCCAAAAGTCGTTTTCTCCAGCGGAGTCATGTTACGGGATTCACCGTACATGACTGATGCATACAGACTATTTGCATCGTATTTAGCCGCCAGGTTCCAGACTTCAGCTTTTTCGCCTCTGCGGTCCGCAGCTTGTTCATCAGTACGGTCAGAGTTGCTGTAGGCGCCAACGAAACCGAAGCCGTCAAAGTTGTAGTTAACGGAGAAACCAAAACCGTCGCCGTTTGATTTTTTCGCGGTGGTATCGTTGTTTTTACCCTGATACTGCAGAGCAAAGTTCAGGCCATCCACCATGCCGAAGAAGTCGGTGTTACGGTAGGTTGCTACGCCGTTGGTACGGCCGGTCATGAAGTTATCGGTGTAAACCAGACCGTCACCACCCCACTCAACGAGCATATCAGTGTAACCCGCCGCGTCATAAACCACGCCGTAGTTACGACCATAATCGAATGAACCGTAGTCGCTGAATTTCAGACCGGCGAATGCTAAACGAGTAGCGCTGCCCTGTTGACCTTCCGGTTTGTCCGCTTTGATGTTGTATTCAAACTGGCCATAGCCGGTCAGTTCATTGCTAATCTGGGTCTCGCCTTTGACGCCGAAACGCGCATAGGAGGTATCGTCAGAGTTGTTGTTGCCGCCATCATGGGTCATGATGTGTTCGCCAACCATTTTGCCGTAGAAATCCAGTTTGTTGCCGTTCTTATTATAGATCTCTGCTGCATTAGCCGCGCCAGCAACTAATAAAGCTGGAACCAGAATTGCCAGTACTTTTCTTTTCATTATATATTCCCTTTTGATTATAATTAATATGAATTGTGTCATTCCTTCCGGGGTGACTATTAAATACTAACGACGAAGTTCATTTTTCTTTAAATTAAAAATGTAACTAAATTATATCTAATATTACAAAATGTTTCTGTTCTATTCATTATATTTAAATTGGATTGGTGTTTGAAAATTTATTTATTGTATTTATGTCTTTTAATAACATTGGTTTATGATTGGTTTTGTATGATTTTTGTTGTCCATAAGCTTCATGTGCTCTATGAATTGCGGGGTTATATTTATATGTTATATGTTTATTTCTCAATCTCTGATTGCCGCCGCTTTTCTGTAAAGATAAAGCGAAGGGCGAGCAAGCAAATATGATATTTGAGGCAGGGAAGGTGGGGGTGAATATGGTCTCAGAAATTCAGTTATATTCATTAATTTGTATTATTTAAAAACGAAATGAATTCATTGACTATATGTAGCAGGCGATAGGGTCGTGCTCCCTACCAGTGCGCAAAATCGAACCCGTGAGAGAGGGATCTGCTGTTTTGCAGGCGTTTTCGCTATATAATGTGACCAATATCACATTTTTACCGGTGGGTGATAGGGGTTGTGAAGTAGATGGAGAACAAATGAATGGAAGATAAAGCGAAAAGAAGTCCTGGCGGGAAACTGGCGCTGTGGGCATTTTACGCCTTTTGCGGCTATTTCCTGTGGGCGATGGCGCGTTACTGGTGGGTTGTCGGGAAGATTGAAAGCGTGCCCGGAGCGACGATTGACGGCGAGCTCGGCTCAACGGCAGGAAAATGGATTGGCGCGCTGCTGGGTTTTCTTGTGTTGGGTATTGTCGGGACCCTTCTCGGGGCGATCGCCTGGTACACGCGTCCTAATCCGCAGATGTATGAACATCACGATTAAAATTGCTATGCTCGTTGCTGGCCTTATATCAAAGGAACGCGCATGGACCTTTATCACTGGCAGCAACGATTTGAAGCCTGGCTAAGCCAACATCACGGGCAAGAGGATGCTGCTCACGATATTTCACACTTCCGCCGGGTATGGGCTACCGCGCAGCAGTTGGCCGAAGAGACCGCTGCCGACCGTCTGGTGATCCTCACTGCCTGCTACTTTCATGACATTGTCAGCCTGGCGAAAAACCATCCTGAGCGAAGCCGTTCTTCCGCGATGGCGGCGGAAAAAACGCTGGCTATCCTTCAGTCCGCTTTTCCTGATTTCCCCCCGGAACGCTACGCGGCGGTTTTACACGCGATTGAAGCCCACAGTTTTAGCGCGGCAATTGCACCGCAAAGTGAAGAAGCGAAAATCGTCCAGGATGCCGATCGCCTTGAGGCGCTGGGGGCGATAGGGCTGGCGCGCGTATTTGCGGTGTCCGGCGCGCTGAACAATAGCTTGTTTGATGCCCGCGATCCCTTTGCTGACCGGCGGGAACTGGATGACAAAACGTATGCGCTGGATCACTTCCAGTGCAAGCTGCTGCGTTTACCGAAAACGATGCAGACAGAAAAGGGCAGGGCAATGGCGGTGCACAATGCGCGTTTTCTGGTGCAGTTTATGGCCAAGCTGAGCGCAGAGCTTCGCGGAGAGCCGATGGCGCTTGATGCTGAGGTTTTGCAGCGCTTTGATCCACTAGCATAAAACTGACCGCGCTATTTATGGTAACCTCTGCAAAAATAGTCGGGCTGGTTGAGGTTATGGCGCAAAATTTATCCAAGGAAAATCCCCCGTCTTTGAAGGTTGAACATACCGGAGAAGACGCGCAGGCGCTATTGCGTCAGCTAATGGCGATATACGATGTCAAAACGCTGGTCGCGCAGTTAATTGCCGTCGGCGAGCAGCACTGGAGCCCGGCTATCCTCAAGCGCGTTGCGACGGTAGCGCGCGCGGCAGGTCGTATCACCCGCCAGGAGCAGGCCCACCTGCGCACGCTCCTGCCGGAGCCGCCGGCGCATCATCCGCATTATGGGTTCCGCTTCGTCGATCTGTTTGCCGGTATCGGCGGTATTCGCCACGGTTTTGAAGCGATTGGCGGGCAATGCGTGTTTACCAGCGAATGGAATAAACATGCGGTGCGCACCTATAAAGCCAACTGGTACTGCGATCCTGAGCAGCATCGTTTCAATGAAGATATCCGCGATGTGACTTTGAGTCATCTCCCTGAGGTGAGCGAGGAAGAAGCCGCGCAGCATATACGCCAGACTATCCCGCAGCATGACGTTTTACTGGCCGGCTTCCCCTGCCAGCCGTTTTCTCTCGCCGGCGTGTCGAAGAAGAATGCCCTGGGTCGCGCTCACGGCTTTGCCTGCGAAACGCAGGGGACGCTGTTTTTTGACGTGGTCAGGATTATCGCCGCCCGTCAGCCGCCGATTTTTGTTCTGGAGAACGTCAAAAACCTGAAGAGTCACGATCGGGGGCGGACGTTTCGTATCATTATGCAGACGCTGGATGAGCTGGGGTACGAGGTTGCCGACGCGGCGCATACCGGGGCGGATGACCCTAAAGTCATCGACGGGCGCTATTTTTTACCCCAGCACAGGGAGCGTATTGTGCTGGTGGGTTTCCGGCGCGATCTCCAGCTGCATGAGGGATTTACCCTGCGCGATATCGCCGCTCTCTATCCCACTCGCCGGCCGACCTTTGGCGAGCTGCTGGAGCCCGCGGTTGACGACAAATTTATTCTCACCAGGGTGCTGTGGAAGTATCTCTATCGCTACGCGCGTAAGCACCAGGAGCGGGGGAACGGTTTTGGCTACGGGCTCGTCGACCCAACGAATCCGCACAGCGTGGCGCGAACGCTCTCTGCGCGCTATTACAAAGATGGCGCGGAAATCCTCATTGACCGGGGCTGGGATCGGCCTCTGGGCGAAAAGCATTTTGATGACCCTGAAAACCAGCTTCGTCGTCCGCGCAGGCTGACGCCCCGCGAGTGCGCGAGGCTTATGGGTTTTGAGACGCCGCAGGGATATCGCTTCCGTATTCCGGTCTCGGATACCCAGGCCTATCGCCAGTTTGGCAATTCCGTCGTCGTGCCGGTATTTGCGGCGGTGGCGAAGCTGCTGGCGCCGCGTATTGAACAAGCGGTTGCCAGGCGTGAGCAAGAGATTAACCATGGCCGACGTTCACGATAAAGCCACCCGCAGTAAAAACATGCGCGCGATAGGCACCCGCGATACGGCAATAGAGAAACGGCTGGCTGGGCTACTGGCGGGCGCCGGATTCTCTTTTACCGTACAGGATGCCGCGCTGCCCGGCCGCCCGGATTTTGTCGTGGCGGACTATCAGTGCGTTATCTTTACCCACGGCTGCTTCTGGCATCATCATGATTGCTATCTGTTCAAGGTTCCCGCCACAAGAACTGCATTCTGGCTGGATAAAATAGCCAAAAACGTGGCGCGCGATCGCCGGGATATCGGGCGACTGGCGGAGCAGGGATGGCGGGTGCTGGTGGTCTGGGAGTGCGCGCTGCGCGGGCGAAAGAAGCTCAATGACGACGCGCTGGGAGAACGGCTGGAAGAGTGGATCTGCGGCGGCGGTCAGTGCGCGCAGATCGATACTCAGGGCATAGGTGTGCTGGACGCTACTTCTCCGCCTTACAGGATGTAATTTCACGACGCGCCGGGAGCAGGTATTTGCCGAGCGTCACCAGAATGACCGCGAAGATGATAATCCCGAGCGCCAGCCACTCTACGGCAGATAAGCTTTCTCCGGCAAAGCCGGTTCCCAGCAGTACGGCGACCACCGGGTTTACGTAGGCATAGCTGGTCGCTACCGCCGGTGTTACGTTACGAATCAAATACATATATGCGTTAATGGCGATAAGCGAACCGAAGATAGCCAGATAGGCGACGGCAAAAATACCGGACCACGACGGCATCTGGGTTAATTTTTCTCCGGTTAGCGTGGAAGCAATCATCAGCACGACGCCTGCCGCCAGCATCTCAATGGCGCCCGCCATCATCCCCGTTGGTAGCTCGATTCGCGAGCCGTAGACGGAACCAAAAGCCCAGCTCATTGAACCGATAAGTATCAGCAGCGCGCCCCAGGGATTACCGTTCAGGTTGCCGCCGCTGTTGAGCAGTACGATCCCCGCGAGGCCAATAGCGATACCCAACCACTCAAGCTTACGGGTCGCAATACCAAAAAAGCGGCTAAAACACAGGGTGAACAGCGGCACCGTCGCGACCATGACCGCCGCAATGCCTGAAGGCACGTGCTGATGTTCGGCGAGCGTCACAAAGCCATTACCTACCGCCAGCAGCAGCACACCAATCAGCGCCGCGTTAAGCAGCGGCTTTCGCGCAGGCAGCTTATGACCGGTTGCCAGTAGCCAGGCAGTCAGCACTGCGCCCGCGGAAAGAAAACGCACGCCAGCCATCATCAGCGGAGGCCAGCTGGCGACGCCGACGGCGATAGCGAAATAGGTGGAACCCCAGATGATATACAGCGCAAACAGCGCCCCGATGAGCGGTAACAGCTGACGGGTAGACATACTTCCTCACGACGGTGCAGAGATAGAAAGGGGACGTATAGTAAACGTGAAAACTATCGTGCTGGCGAGTGCTTTAATTCGCCTGCTATGGTTAAATTTTTGTTGACTATGGACACCGGTGGGCGAAAAAGCGCTTTTGCTTCATACTTCAGGAGGAACAATCATAAATGAAGGAATGCAATTTTGGCGGGAAGTAGTCTATTAACCTTATTGGATGATATTGCCACGTTACTCGATGATATTTCGGTCATGGGGAAACTGGCAGCAAAAAAAACGGCAGGCGTATTGGGAGACGATCTCTCGCTTAATGCTCAACAGGTCACCGGCGTGCGGGCTAACCGCGAACTGCCGGTCGTTTGGGGCGTAGCCAAAGGCTCATTGATCAATAAAGTCATCCTGGTGCCGCTGGCGTTGTTGATCAGCGCTTTTATTCCGTGGGCGATTACGCCGCTGCTGATGCTGGGGGGCGCGTTTCTGTGCTTTGAAGGCGTCGAGAAGGTGCTGCACAGCCTGCAGGCGCGCAAACACAAGGAGGATCCGCAGGTTCGCCAGCGGCGGCTTGAGGCCCTGGCGAACCAGGACCCTATGGCTTTTGAACGGGATAAAGTGAAAGGGGCGATACGCACCGATTTTATTTTGTCGGCTGAAATTGTCGCCATCACGCTTGGGATTGTGGCGGAAGCGCCGTTATTGAATCAGATCCTGATTTTATCCGGCATCGCGCTTCTGGTGACGGTGGGGGTCTACGGTCTGGTGGGGATCATCGTCAAGCTGGATGATATGGGCTACTGGCTGGTGGAGAAAACCAGCTCGCTGGCGCAGTGGACAGGCAAGGCGTTGTTGGCGATCGCGCCCCGTCTGATGAAAGTGTTGTCCATCGTTGGCACTCTGGCGATGTTCCTGGTGGGCGGCGGTATTGTGGTCCACGGTATTGCACCGCTGCACCACGCTATTGAAAATCTGGCCCATGGGCAGAACGGGGTCATTGCCTCGCTGCTGCCAACGGGCGCCAACCTGGTGCTGGGATTCATCATTGGCGCCATCGTGCTGGCTGGAGTGAAAGCGATTGCCGCTCTGCGTCGTCCGGCAAAGTAAATGTGCTCCTGGTCATGCAAAGTGGTTCAGCTTCGTCTATGTTAAATCTGTTTCTTCCTGATACCGGAGGCAAAAATGGTCTTGTTGGTCAGTGATGAAGTCAGGCGTAAAAGCGGTGGCCCCCGAATGGTCGTTACCGGGTTCGCCAACGGCATGGTTGAATGTCGCTGGTATGACGGTTACGGCGTTAAGCGCGAGGCGTTTCGTGAAGATGAACTTATTCGCGGAGGGGGAGGGAAGCTGAACCGCCCCTGACCCGTTATCAGCGCCCGGCATTCGTCGGGCGCTTTCATATTAATGGTTGTTTTACGAACAGGGAGCGTGGATGACGTTTGCTTCTTTAACCGTGCTGCGAGAAAACGATGGATAAGCTGATGTGGGTGAAAAAATTGCGCCAGATTTTAAGCCCCGGATATGTGGTTAACCTCTGTTTTTTTATCGTCTTCTGCTTTTCCACGTTATTGATATGGCGTGAGATCAAGGTCCTGGAAGAAGCCTACGTCGCAAATCAGCGCAATAATCTTGAAAACGTTTCCCATGAGTTCGACAGCCTGCTGCAGTTTAATATCGACAGAATGATTTTTTTTCGTAACGGGATGCAATCGGCGCTGGGAACGCCGCTGGATTTTGTCGTATTGCGCAAGGCGGAAGAGGATTATTTAAAGAAGCGGCATGATCCCCTCTGGTCCGTTGAGATTCATAACCGGCGGACGCTGCCGGTCTATGGCGTTGCCGATGCGTTTGTCGACGGCGACGCGCTTCTCTCTCGCGATAATTCCTTTTCCGGCAATGAGCTCATGGCCACTCTTGAGCTGGGCTATATGCTGCGTCTGGCTAATAACAACCGTGGTTTTGCGAAACGCATGCTGTACGTATCGCGCAGCGGGTTTTTTACCACGACCGAACCGCTGGAAAATTCGACACAGGCGCTGGCGCTGTATTCGCGGGCGACAAGCGCCCCCTGGTTTACCCGGCAAACGCAGAGGAATAATCCTGCGCGCGGCATCGTGTGGCAAACCTTTCCCGATGAGGCGTCGCAGCGCGAAATGCAGGTGGTGACGGCGTCTATTCCGCTTGATTTCCAGCGCTATTGGCTCGGCGTACTGGCAATGGATTTCTCGGTACAAGAGATGAAAACGTTTCTGGTCAATGCGATTAAAACGGGCGAAGAGGGCGAGTACCAGCTTTACGATAATCAGCTCAATTTGATTGCCTCTTCCGCGCCGGGCAACGTACTAACGCTGCTGTCGCCGCGGGAACAGGAGATGATGAGCCGCGCGTCTTCTCATGAGAATCAGGGAGGGATTCGCCTGGTCACGCGTTATATCAGCTGGGAAAACTTACGCAATTTTGATGGGGTACTGATCCGTATCCATACGATCCGGGAAGGCGTCCGCGGTGACTTTGGCAGCATCACCATTGCTTTAATGCTGATGTGGCTCATGTTCACGCTGATGTTGATGATCTCCTGGCTGGTGATCCGCCGAATGGTGCGCAATATGAGCGTGCTGCAGACCTCCCTGGAGTGGCAGGCCTGGCACGATGCGTTAACCCGCCTATTAAACCGCGGCGCGCTGTTTGAACGCGCCACTGCAGAAACTCGCCTGAGCGAGCGTTTAAAGCGGCCCGTTGCGGTGATTCAGCTCGATCTGGATTATTTCAAAAGCGTTAACGACCGGTACGGCCATCACGCGGGCGATCGCGTGCTGTCGCTGGTGGCGAGTACTATCGCCAGCCATATTCGGCAAGGCGATCTTGCGGGGAGAGTTGGCGGGGAGGAGTTCTGTATTGTGCTGCCGAATACCGCGTTAAAAGAAGCGAAGGCGATTGCTGAACGGATCCGTATCCGGATCAATAGCCGCGAAATTTTGCTGGGTAACAGCACGTCTTTGCGTATTACCGCTTCGTTTGGGGTGAGCTGTAGCGAGGATTCGGGTGAGTATAACTTTGAAAATTTGCAGTCTGTTGCCGATCATCGCCTGTATCTGGCCAAGCAGAACGGGCGCGATCGGGTCTGCGCCGAAGGGTAAAATTAATTCCTCATGTAAATAAATTGAATTGAAATCATCCACTACGGTTATTTTAGTGAGATTATTCTTAAAAAACGTTTGGCGGCGATCGGACGTTCGTGGAAGAACAAATGTCTGTAGTCCTTGCCTGGCGAGCGTTGCCAGCGTGAGGGGGAAGGTAAGCCACATTTTTCAATAATTTGCTTCATGAATGTTTGTTGTCATGCAAAATAATTGAGGGTAATGTTTGTAGCGCATCGGATATCCTGGTGTAACGAATTTTCAAGTGCTTCTTGCATTAGCAAGCTTCATCCCGACTCCTGCGAGTCGGGATTTTTTTCGCTCAGAATTCAGCGGTTGGCTTCCGTGATGCTGAAATCATGGATATCGAGCTCAAAGGCCTCAGCCAGCTCGCGCCAGGTGTGGTAACCCCGGCCATCAATACTGACGTGGTGGGGATCGTCTTGCGTACGCTGAACTTCACTTTCGCTGATTTCATTAATCGCCGCCAGCAGGGCGTCAACGTCTACGCTTCCTGCGCCTTGATTTTCTTTGGCGGTTTTCATTGCGGGTACCTCGCTTAACTCAGACAGGGCTATTTAAGTATAGTCGGTCTACAAAAACAGCAGTTACCGGGCAGGACACTGCGCGATCGGCAGTTTTGTTCTACACTGGCTCAAAAATAGAGGAGATGAGTTATGCAGGTAAACGATCGTGTCACGGTGAAGACCGATGGTGGCCCACGTCGATCGGGTGTTGTACTGGCGATAGAGTCGTTTAGCGAAGGCGTAATGTACCTGGTTTCGCTGGAAGATTACCCGCTCGGGATCTGGTTTTTTAATGAGAACGGTCATCCCGACGGTATTTTCGTTGAGCGGGACGAGTGATTTGCCTCAAGTGAACTGGCGGCAGCGGCCGCCAGCGTCTTTCAACGCAGGTTGACGTGAATTCCGGAGGTGATGTTTTCAGCCAGTCGTACGATATGATAAATCACCTGTTTGTTGTGGGTATGAATTTTCTTTTTAATATTGCCCTTATGCGATGAGACGGTTTTGGCCTTAATGTTCATCTGCGCTGATATGTGCGAGGTTCCGTGCCCGGCCATCCACATCTGCAGCATATTTGATTCGGTCTGGCTTAAGGACAGCGTGGGGATATTAATCCGGGTGGGACGATAGTTCTCATATTTCAGGCGGATGGCAAGGATGTCGTCCAGGTCTTTTTCGGTCAGTGATTTAGAGCAGATAAGTAAGTTTTTGCGCACCAGCAGGTAGTGATCGAAATGTATATTCGCCAGCGACATAAAGATAACAAATAGCGTCGCAGGATACTGGCTAATGATTTGCCGGATAAGCTGGTTGCTCTCTTCATGATGAATAAAGCAGTCTTCGTTGATAAATACCACCGTAGGGCGGCTAGTCTCGCAGAGAGCCTTCAGGCTCGGTGCACTGTGTACTTCAGTGATATCGCGCTTCCTTACCCCTCTGCCCGTCAGGTACCCGGTTAATCCCAGCCGGGTGAAGCTGCACAAATCCATGATAATCGTTGACATGACCCATCCTCAATCAACACGTAACGATAATTTATTCCTCGCTGACAAGCGCGATGAAGTCCATTTTGTTAGCAATAAAAAACGACTGCTGCCGTGGAACCATTAGGCAGCCTGAACTATTCCGTAATAAGCCCCATAATTTGCCAGGAATATTCTCAAAGTAAAGGCTACAAATCGCTATGTGGAGGAAATAAAAACAATAAATACCCGTCATATATAAGTTTGCCATTTTAGCGGCTTTTTAAAATAGGATTATCCTTATATTGAATGGTTAAAATAACACCTGCTGATTTATGGGTTTTATTCGATGGGTTAGAATAACTTAACATTTGAAGGCTATTTTTTACCATATTGGGTGTGCCCGACGTTCGCCCTGCTGCGCTGTTGCCGAATCGCGAAGGGTGGCGAGCTTAACGCTTTAATGCCACAATGTTTTTTTATCGGTGTGTGGGATGGATGATGAAAAAGATAGTGTTTGCTGGCGCTCTGCTGGCCCTGGCCGGCTGTGTTCAGGTTGATAGCTACAGCGAGGTTGTTAAAGCGCCAGCGCCGGCTGGGCTGGAAGGATACTGGCAATCGGCCGGCCCGCAGAGTGAAATGATGAGCCCGGATGCGATTGCGAGCCTGATCGTCACCAAAGAGGGCAATACCCTTGACTGTCGCCAGTGGCAGCGGGTTATCGTCCTGCCGGGTAAATTAATGAAGCGTGATGATGCGGTTTATAACGTCACCTCCGCGTTGGATGTTTATCCGATTGAGCGCGAAGGCGATACCCTGAGCTACGACCGGATGACGCTCAAGCGGGTGGATCGTCTCACCCCTGAGTGTGAACAGGCATGGAAAAAGGCCTCGGCTGATAAAAGCGGGCAATAAGCTTTTTGCGGGCTGAAACCCTTCTCAGCCCGCGGCGTTTCTCTGTATTTTATAGCGCCTCTTCGATAACCCAGACGCTGACGCTGCCGCCGTTACAGGTAAAAACCCCGTTTCCTTCATCGTCGGTTTCAATCACTTCCTCGCGGTTGCCGAGAAAATCACGCCAGCGTTTATTACGGTAGTTTTCCCCCAGAGGAAGCGTTTTTTCTCCGTCGTCACCGTTGGAAAGCACCACCACGCAGCCCGGATCCTCTTCGGTACCGCTGCGGCTGAAAGCGATACAGTTCGGATGATCGAACCACAAAGTTTGTACGCCGTGAGCAAAACGCTGACGGGCATCGATCAGTTCGTGTAATTGCTCAATAACCGGCATCTCAACGGCGTAGGTCTCGCCGTCGCCGCCGGTATCTTCGTAGCTGGCGCCGAACAGGTCGGCATAAAAGACGGACGGAACGCCGTTTTCACGTAACAAAATGAGCGCATAAGCCAGCGGTTTGAACCAGGCCTCAACCGGCGCCTCCAGCGCCTGCAGCGGCTGGGTATCATGGTTGGTCACCAGGGTTACGGCGTGGAACGGGTCGGCTTCCACCAGGGTGCCGCTAAAAATCTGGCTCATGTCATAGTCGCGTCCCTGCCGCGAGGCTTCATGGAATTTCATCTGCAGCGGCGCGTCAAAGAGCATCGTCTTACCGTCAACCATGTCGATATACTGCTGGAGCTTATCGACTTCATGCGACCAGTATTCCGCCACGATAAACAGCGGCTTTGTCGCCACCTCCTGGACGTGGTCAATCCACTCTTTATAAAACCAGGCGGGGATATGTTTAACCGCATCGAGGCGGAAGCCATCGCAGCTGGTCTGTTCCATCACCCAGCGGGCCCAGTACTTAATCTCCTCGGTTACCGCCCGATTGCGAAAATCGATATTTTCACCCATCAGGTAGTCGAAGTTACCCATTTCATCATCAACCTGATCGTTCCATCCCTCTCCGGTATAGTCGTTGACGATTTTAAACACGCCATCTTCATCAGGATTCTCAATATGGTCGATGCCGCTGAAGCACTTATAATCCCAGATGAATTCAGAGTATTTGCCGGCGCGTACCGGGAAGGTGTAGCGCGTCCAGGCTTCACATTCCACAATCTCCTCGGCGATTTGCGTGCGGTCGTTTTGATCAACACGCTGAATACGTACCGGCTCTTTTTCATCCGCGCCCATTTTATGGTTGACCACGACGTCAAGGAGTACGGCGATATCGTGCTGGCGCAGGGCGGATATGGCGGCCAGAAGCTGGGCTTTATCGCCATATTTTGTGGCGACAGACCCCTTCTGGTCGAATTCGCCGAGGTCAAACAGATCGTAGCAATCATAACCGACAGAGTAGCCGCCGGAGGCGCCTTTGTAGGCAGGAGGCAACCAAATCATGTTAATGCCGATTTCGTTGAGGTTTGGCGCCAGGGCTTCGACTTCACGCCATAACTCGCCGCCGGTGGGGTAGTACCAGTGAAAGCACTGCAGTAACGTGGGGTTTTTCATCTTCCATGCTCCATACGTCATCAAGCTGACCATTGCAGTATGAGAGATATCCAGCAAAATGGAGATGTTTTCGATACGTTTTCACTATGCCCTAAAAGGCATCATATATAATAATTTGGAATAAGATGTAGCGTATCGATGTTGGTGACTAAGGTTAAACGCCTTACACTACAGCAAAATATCACTCTTTTAGGGGTATCTATGAAATTAGCACTTCTGGGTCGTCAGGCGCTGATGGGCGCAATGGCCGTCGTATTAATGACCGGCGTCAGCGTAAAAACCTTTGCTGCTGAAAATCTGCTTAATCAGGTTAAAGAACGCGGCACGCTACGCGTGGGTCTGGAAGGGACATATCCGCCATTCAGCTATCAGGGAGATGACGGTAAGCTGACCGGCTTCGAGGTGGATTTTGCTAATGAACTGGCGAAACATCTGGGCGTGAAGGCTGACCTTAAACCCACGAAATGGGACGGCATGCTGGCTTCGCTGGACTCTAAACGTATCGATGTGGTGATAAACCAGGTCACTATTTCCGATCAGCGTAAGCAAAAATATGACTTCTCGACGCCGTACACCGTTTCCGGGATCCAGGCGCTGGTGAAAAAAGGTAACGAAGGCGTGATTAAAACTGCAGCCGACCTGAAAGGTAAGAAAGTTGGCGTCGGCCTGGGGACCAACTACGAAGAGTGGCTGCGCCAGAACGTACAGGGCGTCGACATTCGGACTTATGATGATGACCCGACGAAATACCAGGATCTGCGCGTAGGGCGAATTGACGCCATCCTGGTTGACCGTCTGGCAGCGCTGGATCTGGTGAAGAAAACCGGTAACACCCTTGCCGTCACCGGTGAAGCCTTCTCTCGCCAGGAGTCCGGCGTCGCGCTGCGCAAAGGTAATGAAGACCTGCTGAAAGCGGTTGATGGCGCCATTGCGGATATGCAAAAAGACGGCAGCCTGAAGGCGCTGTCGGAAAAATGGTTTGGCGCTGACGTCACGAAGTAACGGCCAGCGGTGAAAAAAGGCGCTCCTGATAGCGCCTTTTTTTATTTCGCGCGTCACAGCGTGCATAATCAAGGATAATTCAGTCAGGAGGTCTTATGTCACTGCAAAATTTAACCCTATTCCCGCGTCTGGAACTGATTGGCGCGCCGACGCCGCTGGAATATCTGCCGCGCTTGTCCGATTACCTTGGCCGCGAAATTTTTATCAAGCGCGATGATGTGACCCCGCTTGCGATGGGGGGCAACAAGCTACGTAAGCTTGAATTTCTGGCTGCCGATGCGCTGCGAGAAGGGGCGGATACCCTGATTACCGCAGGAGCTATCCAGTCCAACCATGTGCGCCAGACGGCGGCGGTGGCGGCTAAGCTGGGCCTGCACTGCGTGGCGCTGCTGGAGAATCCAATGGGAACCCGGGCTGAGAACTACCTGACCAACGGTAACCGACTGCTGCTTGACCTGTTTAATACTCAGGTCGAAATGTGCGACGCGCTGACCGATCCTAATGCTCAGCTGGAAGCGCTGGCGACCCGCATTGAAGCTCAGGGCTATCGTCCGTACGTGATTCCGGTTGGCGGTTCGAACGCGCTGGGCGCGCTGGGCTATGTGGAGAGCGCGCTGGAAATTGCCCAGCAGTGCGAAGGGGCGGTCGAGCTCTCCTCCGTGGTCGTCGCCTCCGGCAGCGCCGGTACGCATGCCGGCCTCGCCGTGGGACTGGAGCAGCTGATGCCCAATGCCGAGCTTATCGGCGTGACCGTATCGCGCAGCGTGGCTGACCAGCTGCCAAAAGTGGCTGCGCTGCAGCAGGCGGTGGCAAATAGCCTGGAACTGGAGGCTAAGGCCGGTATTCAGCTGTGGGATGAGTACTTTGCGCCGGGTTACGGAATACCGAACGACGAAGGGATGGCGGCGGTGAAGCTGCTGGCGCAGCTGGAAGGTATCCTGCTGGATCCGGTGTATACCGGGAAGGCGATGGCCGGATTGATTGATGGTATCAGCCAGAAGCGCTTTAAGGATGAAGGCCCAATACTGTTTGTTCACACCGGCGGCGCGCCTGCGCTGTTCGCCTATCATCCTCATATCTAATGCAGAACACATAGAATGCAAGAGAGTATCCAACTGGTTATTGATTCCGCGCCTTTTCTGCTGAAGGGCGCGGTATTTACGCTACAGCTCAGCATCGGCGGCATGTTTTTTGGCCTCGTGCTGGGGTTTATTTTGGCGCTGATGCGCATGTCGCCCGTCTGGCCGATTAAATGGCTGGCGCGGATGTACATCTCCATCTTTCGCGGAACGCCGCTGATTGCGCAGCTGTTTATGATCTATTACGGCTTGCCGCAGTTCGGCATTGAGCTGGATCCTATTCCCGCGGCGATGATCGGCCTGTCTTTAAACACGGCGGCCTACGCGGCGGAAACGCTGCGCGCAGCGATTGCCTCCATCGATAAAGGGCAGTGGGAGGCCGCGGCGAGTATTGGTATGACGCGCTGGCAGGCTATGCGCCGCGCGATTCTTCCTCAGGCCGCGCGCGTGGCGTTACCGCCGCTTTCCAACAGTTTTATCAGCCTGGTGAAAGATACCTCGCTGGCGGCAACTATCCAGGTGCCAGAACTGTTCCGTCAGGCTCAGCTGATCACCTCCCGGACGCTGGAGGTATTCACCATGTACCTGGCCGCTTCGCTTATCTACTGGGTAATGGCAACGGTGCTTTCCACGCTGCAAAACTATTTTGAAAATCAGCTGAACCGCCAGGAGCGAGATCCAAAATGAGTGCGATTGAAGTCAAAAACCTGGTGAAAAAATTCCATGGCCAGACGGTGCTTCATGGTATCGACCTTGAGGTTCAACAAGGGGAAGTTGTGGCGATTATCGGTCCCAGCGGTTCGGGGAAAACGACGCTGCTGCGCAGTATTAATCTCCTGGAGCAGCCGGAAAGCGGCACGATTCGCGTAGGCGACGTGACGATCGATGCCGGGCGCAGCATCAACCAGCAAAAAACGGCCATTCGCCGCCTGCGTCAGCACGTGGGCTTTGTGTTTCAGAATTTTAATCTTTTCCCCCACCGTACGGTGATGGAAAACATTATCGAAGGGCCGGTCATCGTTAAAGGGGAGGATAAAAATGAATCCATCGCCCGGGCGCGTGAACTGCTGACGAAAGTTGGGCTTACCGGTAAAGAAAATAGCTACCCGCGTCGTTTGTCCGGCGGGCAGCAGCAGCGCGTGGCGATTGCTCGCGCGCTGGCGATGCGTCCGGATGTCATTCTGTTTGATGAGCCAACGTCGGCATTAGATCCTGAGCTGGTAGGGGAGGTACTCAATACCATTCGCCAGCTGGCGCAGGAGAGGCGCACGATGGTTATCGTGACCCATGAGATGAGCTTTGCCCGCGACGTAGCGGACCGCGCTATTTTTATGGATCAGGGGCGTATCGTTGAACAGGGTGAAGCAAAAGCGCTGTTTGCCAATCCTCAGCACGCGCGTACCCGCCAGTTCCTCGAAAAATTCCTGATGCAGTAATCGCCCCGCGCCGGCCGCATTCGCTCAGGCTTGTGCTGACGGATGCGGCCGGGCAGCGCTGAATAACCGGTTTATCAGCAAAAAAAGCATGTCCGGATGGTGGTCATAAGCAACGACGATACATCTGTCAAGGTTTTGTGCCACATCAATTGGCATAATTTTTTTAACGTATCCGGTACTTTCGCCGGACGTAGTCTAATAAATGCGGTGGCTGCCATTTTTTATACATATAAGCAGGATTTATGTGTTAGTTTTATGTATTTATAATAATGATTATCACTCAGGAGTTATTTGGTTAGTTATGAGGGACAATGATTTTTTCAGCTGGCGGCGGGAAATGCTGCAACAATTTCAGTCCGTTTCTGCAGGCGAGGGGGTTTATCATCTTCTGCAGCAGGAAGCAAAAGGGCTGGAATATGACTACTTCGCACTCTGCGTACGGCATCCCGTGCCTTTTACTCGGCCCAGGGTGACGCTGCAATCGACCTATCCTCAGGCCTGGATGGCGCATTATCAAGCCGAGAATTATCTCGCGATCGACCCGGTGCTGCGCAAGGAGAATTTCCTTCGTGGGCATCTGCCATGGAACGACAAGCTATTCCATGATACACCAGAATTATGGGACGGCGCGCGCGACCATGGATTACGCAAGGGCGTCACGCAGTGCCTGACGCTGCCGAACCATGCTCAGGGATTCTTATCCGTTTCAGGAACCAGCCATAGCCAGGGACCCTTTGCGGAAGATGAACTGGAGATGCGCTTAAGAACGCTAACCGAATTGAGCCTGCTGACGCTTTTGCGCCTGGAGGACGAGATGGTTATGCCGCCGGAAATGAAATTTAGTCGACGTGAACTGGAGATTTTGAAATGGACGGCGGAAGGGAAAACCTCGGCTGAGGTGGCAATGATTCTGTCTATCTCAGAAAATACCGTCAATTTCCATCAGAAAAATATGCAGCGAAAATTCAACGCGCCAAACAAAACCCAAATTGCCTGCTATGCCGTAGCGACGGGCCTAATTTGATCTCATGTGTTGTTCTGCGTGCCAGACGTAAGACCGGCTGTTAGTAATACCTTCAGCCGGTAATTGATTACTGACGATATGCCTGCTTAATTTGCTTAACGGTGCTGGAGAATACGGCAGCCTGAGCCTCATCTTCCATCTGCGCGATTTGTTTTTCCATTTTAATAATCACGCGGCCTGCATCAGCCTGACCCATGGCCTGCAGCATCAGCGTTATCATTGCTTTCAGACACGAAACTTCCTGTGCCAGTTCTTGGTTATTTTCCGCAGTGGAAAAATCTGGAGTGCTCATCTATATCCTCGATTGCTTTCTGCGCAATTGCGCATGACTAAAAGTGAAGGCGGCGCAGTATACCACAAGCAAAGGAAAAAAAAGGAGTGCTTGATTTCTGTTCTTTCATCCGAGTGGTGAATGATTTAATTGACTGAATAATACGTATTCATGAGATCTAAGCGTGTTAATTTTTTCGTACGCCCCGTGTTCGTGTTAATAATTGTTACATATTCAGGCACATATTTATCGCCTACGCAATGTGTTGTGTTTTTACGTAATCTGTATGATGAATGTTAAAAAATAACTGTTGTACAACTCTATGTTATGTATGGCTTTCCAGCGGGTGTGCAGACAAATTTCCATAATTGCGCAAGAAATCTTTCCCAGCACATTTTTTGGCTTTCAAAATTAGGTTAAAACCCGGTAATATGTGGGAGATAAGCTATCAGTAGCGTTATCCCTAATTCTGGAGAATATTCCTTTGATCAACGTCCTTCTTGTTGATGACCACGAACTGGTGCGCGCAGGGATACGACGCATTCTGGAAGATATAAAAGGGATTAAAGTTGCCGGCGAGGCCTGCTGCGGTGAGGATGCCGTGAAATGGTGCCGCGCGAATCCCGTTGATGTAGTCCTGATGGATATGAACATGCCGGGTATCGGCGGCCTTGAGGCTACGCGAAAAATTGCCCGTTCCGTTGCTGATGCCAAAGTGATAATGCTGACCGTGCATACGGAAAATCCGCTGCCGGCGAAAGTCATGCAGGCCGGGGCTGCTGGCTACCTCAGTAAAGGCGCCGCGCCGCAGGAGGTTGTGAATGCGATTCGCTGCGTGGCATCGGGTCAGCGTTATATCGCCTCTGATATCGCCCAGCAGATGGCGCTAAGCCAGATTGAACCGGAGAAGGCGGAGTCGCCGTTTGCCAGTTTGTCTGAGCGAGAATTGCAGATTATGCTAATGATTACTAAAGGTCAGAAGGTCAACGAGATCTCAGAGCAGTTGAATCTGAGTCCCAAGACCGTGAACAGCTACCGCTATCGTATGTTCAGTAAACTGAACATACACGGCGATGTGGAGCTGACGCACCTGGCAATTCGCCATGGCCTGTGCAATGCGGAGTCGTTAGCAAGTCAGTGAGTGATGTTTTTGATGCAAAAGCTTTCCTGAAAACAGTAACCAGCCAGCCGGGCGTCTATCGTATGTATGACGCTGGCGGTACTGTTATCTATGTAGGCAAAGCGAAAGACCTGAAAAAGCGGCTGAGCAGCTATTTTCGCAGCAACCTGGCTTCGCGTAAAACCGAAGCGCTGGTGGCGCTTATCGCCCAGATTGACGTTACCGTGACCCACACCGAAACGGAAGCGCTGCTGCTTGAGCATAACTACATCAAACTATACCAGCCGCGTTACAACGTGCTGCTGCGCGATGATAAATCCTATCCCTTTATTTTCCTTAGCGGCGATACGCATCCTCGCCTGGCGACGCATCGTGGGGCGAAGCATGCGAAAGGCGAATATTTTGGCCCGTTCCCCAACGGCTACGCGGTTCGCGAGACGTTAGCGCTGCTGCAAAAAATCTTCCCTATCCGCCAGTGTGAGAACAGCGTCTATCGCAACCGTTCGCGGCCTTGCCTGCAGTATCAAATTGGCCGCTGTCTGGGGCCGTGCGTTGCCGGACTGGTGAGCGAGGAAGAGTATGCCCAGCAGGTCGACTACGTGCGCCTGTTTCTGGCGGGCAAAGACGATCAGGTACTGACTCAGCTGATTGCCCGCATGGAAAAGGCCAGCCAGGCGCTGGAATTTGAAGAGGCAGCGCGGATCCGCGACCAGATTCAGGCCGTACGTCGGGTAACGGAGAAACAGTTCGTCTCCAATACCGGTGACGATCTGGATGTTATCGGCGTCTCGTTTGATGCCGGCATGGCGTGCGTCCACGTGCTGTTTATCCGCCAGGGTAAAGTCCTTGGTAGCCGCAGCTATTTCCCCAAAGTGCCGAATGGCACCGAACTCGGTGAAGTGGTGGAAACCTTTGTCGGACAGTTCTATTTGCAGGGCAGCCAGATGCGGACGCTGCCGGGCGAGATCCTGCTGGATTTTAACCTGGGCGACAAAACCCTGCTGGCGGATTCGCTCTCAGAGCTGGCCGGGCGCCGGGTTAACGTACAGACCAAACCCCGCGGCGATCGCGCCCGTTACCTGAAGCTGGCGCGCACGAACGCCGCGACGGCGCTGACCACCAAGCTTTCCCAGCATTCAACGATTACGCAACGTTTGCGGGCGCTGGCGACATTACTCAAGCTTCCGGCCGTCAATCGGATGGAATGCTTTGACATCAGCCATACGATGGGCGAACAGACGGTGGCGTCGTGCGTGGTTTTTGATAGCAACGGACCGCTGCGCGCAGAGTATCGCCGTTACAATATCACCGGTATCACGCCGGGAGATGATTACGCGGCGATGAATCAGGTCCTGCGTCGTCGCTACGGTAAGGCAATAGAAGAGAGTAAAATTCCCGATGTTATCCTGATCGACGGCGGTAAAGGCCAGCTTGGGCAGGCGAAGACGGTTTTTGCCGAGCTGGACGTGCCGTGGGATAAAAGTCACCCTCTGTTATTGGGCGTGGCAAAAGGCAGCGATCGTAAAGCGGGCCTGGAGACGCTATTCTTTGAACCGGAAGGCGAGGGCTTTAGTCTGCCGCCGGACTCCCCCGCGCTGCATGTGATTCAGCATATTCGCGACGAGTCGCACGATCACGCCATTACCGGCCACCGTAAGAAACGGGCAAAAGTAAAAAGCACCAGCACGCTGGAAACCATTGAGGGGGTCGGACCCAAACGCCGACAGATGCTGCTGAAATATATGGGCGGTCTGCAGGGGTTGCAGAAAGCCAGCGTCGAAGAAATTGCGCAAGTACCGGGTATATCTCACGGTCTGGCAGAAAAGATCTTCTACTCGTTGAAACATTAGGGGCTCTGTAGCAACATAGGGCTAATTTTTACTTACAACAGATAGTTACCCGTTACTATGCAATTTAATATCCCTACGTTGCTTACTCTGTTTCGCGTCATTCTTATCCCGTTCTTTGTACTGGCGTTTTATCTGCCGTTTACCTGGGCCCCTTTTGCCTGTGCGCTAATTTTCTTTGTCGCAGCGGTGACCGACTGGTTTGATGGTTATCTGGCGCGTCGCTGGAATCAGAGCACGCGTTTCGGCGCTTTCCTCGATCCGGTCGCGGATAAAGTCATGGTGGCTATTGCGATGGTACTGGTTGCCGAGCATTACCATACCTGGTGGGTGACGTTACCGGCCGCCACCATGATCGCGCGTGAAATTATTATCTCCGCGCTGCGCGAGTGGATGGCCGAACTGGGCAAGCGCAGCAGCGTGGCGGTGTCATGGATAGGCAAAGTCAAAACCACGGCGCAAATGGCCGCGCTGGTGTGGATGCTGTGGCGCCCAAATATCTGGGTTGAATGGGCGGGGATTGGTCTGTTCCTCGTGGCGGCGGTGCTGACGCTGTGGTCCATGCTGCAGTATTTGAACGCGGCGCGCGGCGATTTGCTTGATCAGTGATCGTTTCGGCGCAATTTTCAGCAAACAACACAAGGTTTTAAAAAATATCGTTGACTCATTGCGCCAGGTAAGTAGAATGCAACGCATCGAACGGCAGCACTGTCTGACAGACGATAACAAAATCAAGTAATTAGCAAATTAGCTTGATGATGCGGGAATAGCTCAGTTGGTAGAGCACGACCTTGCCAAGGTCGGGGTCGCGAGTTCGAGTCTCGTTTCCCGCTCCAGTTTACAACATCGGCATCAGCGGGTGTTCAAGCATTAAGGCGCGTTAGCAAAGCGGTTATGTAGCGGATTGCAAATCCGTCTAGTCCGGTTCGACTCCGGAACGCGCCTCCAATTTCTATCCCGAGCCCGGATGGTGGAATCGGTAGACACAAGGGATTTAAAATCCCTCGGCGTTCGCGCTGTGCGGGTTCAAGTCCCGCTCCGGGTACCATTGGGATAAAGCAGAATAATCAAAGCAATAAGCAGTGTCGTGAAACCACCTACGGGTGGTTTTTTTGTTTTTGTATTGCCATAACCTCGCTTTTGAACCTCAGCCCCACCTCATTCATTTTTGTCATAGGACAAAACCCGCTTCTGTTGTTACTCTGTGTCGGCAATCTATCATTATCTCAATAAGTGGGGATGAAATGTTTACTGGCCTCTGCGCTTTTCCTCTGACTCCGTTACATCAGCATGGCGTTGATGAAACCGCTTTTGCCCGGATTGTCACTCGCCTCGCCGACTCTGCCGTCGATGCTCTCGGCGTGCTCGGTTCCACGGGAAGCTATGCCTGGCTCAGCCGCGAGCAGAGAATGCAGGTTATCCGACAGGCCAAATCGCATGCCGGAGCGGTGCCGCTTATGGCAGGGATCGGGGCGCTGGGGACCGATCGGGTCCTTCGTCTGGCAGAGGATGCGCAGCGGGCTGGGGCCAGCGCGCTGCTCCTGCCGGCAATCGCCTATCAGCCCCTGACGGAAGAGGAGATTTTGGCTTTTTACCAGACCGTCACCCGCGAAGTCTCCGTGCCCGTCTGCGTTTACGACAACCCCGTTACCACGCATGTGACGACCTCGGATGCGCTTAAAGGCGCGATCGCTGCGCTGCCGGGAATCGCCTCAATTAAAATACCGGGTCCCGCTAAAAATGACGTCACACGGCGCGTTCAGAGCCTGCGGCGGCAGCTACCGGCTGAGGTGACGATCGGGATTAGCGGAGACGCCTGCGCGGCCGATGGCCTGAACGCCGGCTGCGAAGTCTGGTATTCGGTGTGCGGCGGCCTGTTCCCGCACGTCGCCAAAGAGCTGACGGCGGCCGCGACGCGCGGAGAGGCTCAGCGGGCGGAGGCAATAAGCGCCAGGCTGGAGCCGCTGTGGACGCTCTACAGAAAGTATGGCGGAAGCCTGCGGGTCACTGCCGCAGCGGCGACGATCCTCGGTCTGTGCGGTGAGGATTGTTTGCCGCGTCCCCTGCTACCGCTTTCGCCGGATGCCTTTCGTGAGATTGCTGAGACGCTGCGCAGCCTGAACCTTGAGTAGCCGGGTGGTTTTTTCTCGCTATTTCCGCTACTGTAAGCGCCATTTTTTACGACGATGAGCCTGTTTATGAAAACTGGACCCCTGAACGAAAGCGAAGTTGAATGGCTGGACGATATCCTGTCGAAATACGCGGTAGAAGGCACCATCATGGACGTTGCCGAGCTTGATGGGCTGCTGACGGCCATTCTCTCCGGGCCGACGGAGATTGAACCCGCGCAGTGGCTGCTTGCTATCTGGGGCGGAGCGGATAACGTGCCGCGCTGGGCCAACGATCGCGAGCGGGATCGTTTTGTGAACCTGACGCTGCAGCAAATGAGCGATATCGCCGAGCGCTTGAGCGATTATCCCGAACAGTTCGAACCGATGTTCGGCAGCCGCGAAGAGGAAGGGCAGGAACTCACGATTGTTGAAGAGTGGTGCTTCGGCTATATGCGCGGGGTGGGGCTGAGCGACTGGTCCGCGTTGCCGGCTGAGCTGCAGGCGGAGCTGGACGTGATTGCCCTGCACGGTACCGAGGAGCGATTTGAGGCGCTTGATGAATTATCCGCGGAAGAGTTTGTCGCCAGCGTTGAGCGAATTCGCCCTGCCGCCCTGGCGCTTTATAACTACTGGACTGAGCACGCGCAACCGGCGGAAGTTCAGCAGCCCATCCGGAATGAGGCGAAGGTGGGGCGCAACGATCCTTGCCCGTGCGGCAGCGGTAAGAAATATAAGCAGTGCTGTTTAGCCAAATAAAAGAGGGGGCCAATATGGCCCCTTCTTTTTACCCCACCGCGGGCAGCAAGCCTGCGACAATCGCGAACTGGATCGCGACGATGCCGATCCCGCAGAGCAGGACGAGCCACAGCGCCGCTGAGCCTCCCGCGACCCGCCATGCTGCATCAGGGTGCTGTTTGCGGCTCTTCATGACCAGCAGCGCAGGCAGTATGAGCGCCAGCACGGCCAGCGCGACGCCCGCATAGCCTAACGCCATCACGAAGCCACGCGGATAAAATAGCGCGAACGCCAGCGGGGGCAAAAAGGTAATCAGGCCGCTCTGTATCCGTCCACCGGCGCTGTTCTGGCGTTGAAACAGATCGGCCAGATAGTCGAATAACCCAAGCGCCACGCCGAGAAATGACGTCGCCAGCGCCAGATCGGCAAACAGATGCACCGCCAGCTCAACGTGCGGTGAGGCGACCACTTCGCGGATAGCTTCCAGCAGCCCGTTAAGCCCGGCATTTTTTGCCAGCAGCGCGGTAAAAACGGGAGAGTCAATGCTGCCGAGCGTCGCCAGCTGCCAGAAAATATAGGCGACCAGGGGAATAAAGCTCCCGATGACAAATACCCGACGCAGCTTGCGAATATCCCCGCCCAGATAGCTCACAATACTGGGTATGCTGCCGTGAAAACCAAACGAAGTAAAAATCACCGGAATCGCTGACAGAGCCAGTCCCTGCTGTAGCGGCAGCGTCAATAAATTTACCTGGTGAATATGCGGCAGCAGCAGAGCCAGCATAATGGCGAGAAAGATAATTTTTGCGCTGAACAGAAAGCGGTTAAAAAGATCGACCAGCGAGGTTCCGATACACACTACCGTCCCGCCGATCCCGGTAAAAATCAGGACGCCTGCCGCAGGAGGCAGTCGCCAGTCCAGCCACTGGTTGAGGCTGGAGGCCAGCAGCTCGCCGGCGCCGCTAATATAGGCGGCGGTGAGAGCGTACAGCAGAAACAGCATGCAAAAACCGGTAGCCCACTGCCCGTAGCGGCCGAGATAGCGCGCGGCCAGCGACCCCAGTCCCATATCAGCCGGCACGTGCTGATACACTTCCAGCAGCAATAAGGCGGTATAACACATCAGCGCCCACAGCGTTATCAGCAAACCAAACGTTACGCCGAAACCCACGCCCGCCGAGGCCAGCGGCATCGCTAACATCCCTGCGCCGATTGTGGTGCCGGCAACGATTAAAATACTACCCAGAGTGCGGTTCTTCACGCTTTTCTCTATCCATCACGGAATACACAATTAATTATGCCGCGCAGAGTATGTGAAATCAGTGAGTTCGTCAAATGAGGGTTACAGGGAGTGTAATGATAACTTTACGATGCCAGAGGTTTGCGCGAAAGCTGCGCTGGCGCAAGAATCCGCCGCCCTGGCTGGTTTATTCTTCGGCCTTTACGGGAGGGGTTATGCCATCGATTCATGGTCACGAAGTGCTGCAAATGATGATTTCATCAGGCGAGTCTTACACTGTTGCTACGCTGGAAGCGGCGATTATCGACCGTTTTGGGAAAGAGGTTCGATTCCATACCTGCTCGGCGGAAAATCTGAGCGCGGCGGAGCTGGTGGCGTTTTTGCAGAAAAAAGGCAAATTTATTGCCGCTGAGGAAGGATTTAATACGCACGAAAGTAAAATTTGCCGCCATTAATACTCATACGGCAGCGAACGCCGGGCGTCGCTGCCGTAATGATTAATTTTGTGTGTCGAGCGTTGCCAGCTCTTTATCAATAAAGTACAGGCCTTCACCGCTTTTACCGGCAAGGGTCAATTTATCAATAACGGATTTAAACAGTTTCTCTTCTTCGTGCTGCTCAGCAACGTACCACTGCAGGAAATTAAATGTTGGATAATCCTGGCTGGTCATTGCCGCATGGGCCAGTTCGTTAATTTTCTGCGTAATCAGCTGTTCATGTTCGTAGGTGACGCGAAATAGCTCATCCAGGGACGCATATTCGGCGAAAGGTGAGGCGATAGCCGTGATGCAGGGCAGGCTGCCGGTATCGGTCAGATAGTCGAACAGGCGCTGCATATGGGTCATTTCTTCCTGCGCGTGGCGACGCAGAAACGCGGCGGCGCCTTCAAAACTGTGGTAGCTGCACCAGGCGCTCATTTGCTGATAAAGCAGAGAGGAATAAAGTTCGAGATTCATCTGCGCATTCAGCTTGTCGATCATTTCAGTTTTTAGCATCAGGCTGCTCCGGGAAAATAGAATTAAGGATTATTGTGCGCACACTATAATTTGTTATTAATTTATTTGCAAAAAGTAAATTAATAAAATCATTTATTAATAATGCAAATGGGAATAACACGCATTGGCGATTTAAAAATAATGAGAATGGTTTTAATTTAATATTCCATGCGAAAAATCGTTGCGCCTAATTTAGCGATGAAAATAGACCCGCCCGGTGGCCGCGGCGGGATTAGCCTGACGCGGGTAAGGGTGGGGGGGATGCCGTACCATCCGGGGGCGGAAGTCAAAAGTGTGAGGCGAGATGCAATTTATAAAACAACTTTTCATAAAATTTGAAAGTATGTTCGTAAGGTAGTATTGTTCATAGCAACGCTAACGAACTATCGCGGGAGTGCCCGCAGAGCATTCAGGAGAGTAAAGCATGAAAATCGCACTGATGATGGAAAACAGCCAGGCGAACAAAAACGCCATCATCCTCAATGAGTTAAACGCCGTTGCTGAAGAAAAAGGCTTCCCGGTTTACAACGTCGGTATGAGCGATGAAAACGATCATCATCTGACCTATATTCATCTGGGGATCATGGCCAGTATCCTGCTGAATTCGAAAGCGGTGGACTTTGTGGTGACCGGCTGCGGTACCGGGCAGGGCGCGCTGATGTCGCTGAATATTCACCCTGGCGTGGTATGCGGCTACTGTATCGACCCTGCTGATGCCTTCCTGTTTGCGCAGATCAACAACGGTAACGCGCTTTCTCTGCCGTTTGCGAAGGGTTTTGGCTGGGGCGCAGAGCTGAACGTACGCTTTATCTTTGAAAAAGCTTTTACCGGCCGCAACGGCGAAGGTTATCCGCCGGAGCGTAAAGAGCCTCAGGTGCGTAACGCCGGGATCCTGAACGCGGTTAAAGCGGCCGTGGTTAAGGAAAACTATCTGGATACGCTGCGCGCGATCGATCCGGAGCTGGTGAAAACCGCCGTTTCTGGCCCTCGTTTCCAGCAGTGCTTCTTTGAGAACTGCCAGGATAAAGAGATCGAAGCGTTTGTGCGCCAGATCGTCGGTTAATATCCCGTCATGATGAGATGCTAAAGGCCAGCGCTGCTGGCCTTTTCTTTGGCTACTTCTTTTTGTTCGATACGCTGCTACCCGCCTCTTTGGCCAGATGCAGGCTATCAATCATGCCGACCAGGCAAATCACCGCGATAAAAATAAACGACAGGCGGAAGCTGATGCCCGGCAGGTGAGAAAGCGTAAACCATTCGCTGAACGTTTCCCCAAGACGAATACCTATCGCGCCGAGCGTGATGCCCAGCCCCACGGCCAGCTGTGACGCGGTGCTGAACAGGGTATTGGCGTAGCTCATTTGCGCGGAAGGCACATCGGCAAACGCGAGCGTGCTGATGCCGGTAAACTGGATAGAACGGAAGACCCCGCCAAGATAGAGAATCACAAAGATCAGCCAAACCGGCGTTTGCGGCGTTAAAAAAGCGCAGGCCAGCAGCGACAAAACGTTTAATGCGCCGTTAATCAGCAGCAGGCGGCGAAAGCCCAGCCAGCGGATCAGCGGCGTTGTGAGGGGCTTGATGGTTAAGTTGCCGACGAACACGGCCAGCACCAGCAGCCCCGAGTGGAAGGGGTCCATACCAAATCCGACCTGGAAAAGCAGCGGCAGCAGAAACGGCACGGCGCTAATGGAGCCGCGGAACAGGGAACCGCCGTACATGGTGACCCGGAAGGTGGGGATCTTGAGCGCATCAAGGCGCACCATCGGCCACCTGGTGCGGCGGAAGTGCCGCAGCGCGAAGAGCATACAGCCCAGGCCCAACGTCAGCAGCGCCAGCGTCTGCCAGCCCAGAGGCTGGCGATCGCCGAGCAGCTCCATGGCGGCGACCAGGCTAACCATCGCCACCGAGGTGGCAACAAAGCCGGAAAGGTCGAAGGGGCGCTGCTCATCTTCGCGAATATTCGGAATGATACGCAGCGACAGGGCGATAGCGATAAGCCCGAGCGGCACGTTAATAAAGAAGATCCAGTGCCAGCTGGCGTAGCGGGTGATAAATCCGCCCAGCGGTGGGCCAATAATGGGCGCGACCAGCGCCGGCCAGGTCAGGGTGGCAATCGCCTTAATCAACTGGTGCTTCGGTGTGGTACGTAGTACCGCCAGCCGGCCAACGGGCACCATCAGCGCGCCGCCTATCCCCTGAAGAATACGCATCGCGACGAACACATCGACGTTGGTCGACAGCCCGCAAAATACCGACGCCAGGGTAAAAATCGCCAGCGCGAGAGTAAAGATTTTCCGCGCGCCAAAACGATCGGCGATCCAGCCGCTGGCCGGTATCAGAACCGCAAGGGTAATAAGATAAGCGCTAATCCCGATATTGAGGTCGACCGCCGTCACGCCAAAATCTTTCGCCATGTCGGGCAGGGCGGTGGCTATCACCGTGCCGTCGAGAAACTCCATAAAAAAGGCGCCAGCCACCAGTAGCGCAGGTGCTGAAAAAGAACGGTCGTCCCTGGAGGAGGTGTGTGTACTCATTATTGTGTCGCTGCCATAGCAAAGAGAGCGCAGATTGGTCCGGAGCGTTCGGCTATTCACTATCCGGTTCTGCCCATTTTGTTTAAAAATTAAATTATTTTGGTAAAAAATAGGTGATTTAGCGCACGTTTATATTGATTTTTGTGATGTAAGTCATATTATAACCATCAGGGCATTAACACCTGCATAACAAAAATGGAGTCAACCATGAAACTGCGCAAAATCCTGAAGAGCATGTTCGAAAACTACTGCAAAACCTTCAAAGACGTACCGCCTGGCGCTATGTTCTGATAAAAAAACCTGCTGCGGCAGGTTTTTTTATATCCCGGGATTTAGGGTACTATTACGCTCCTGAAAAAAGGAGTGAAAAATGTCTCAACATCTTACCGAGCACGACGAGCTGGTCTCTGACGTGGTTGCCTGCCAGTTAGTTATCAAACAGATCCTCGACGTCATTGATATCATCGCCCCCGTTGAGGTGCGCGAAAAAATGACCACCCAGCTGAAAGCCATCGATTTTGCCAGCCACCCGGCATCGGCTGACCCGGTGACCCTGCGGGCGGTACAAAAGGCCATCGCGCTGATTGAACTGAAATTTACCCCGCAGGAAGAAGCGCACTAGCGGCGTCAGCCCCGCCATCATTGTGATAGCGGGGCGTTATCACCTGTTAGTGGGAGACGGCGGTTTGAACGGCGCCTTCCTGCGTATCTTTAAACAGCCTGCTGTTGCCCCAGCACTCTTCGTACCGGTGGCCAACTAAATCTTCAACGACAAGGCGAACGTCCGGTGCGATATCGGCGATCTTACCGCCTGCTTTAATACGCGCGACTTCCTGCAGCACTACCAGATGCGCCTTGCGATCGAGTTTCATCTGCTTACTGAACACAATGGCTGCCAGCGCCAGCAGAATCACGCCCGCACAAAACACCACCGCAATCGCGGTGACCGCGCTCTCTGGCTGCGTATGCGCTTTCGACTGAAAGCCGTAGAAGCTGAGGATCGCCCCCATGGAAAAGACGATAATCGAGCGCAAAATTTTACCGGAGAAGGTCATGGCTCCCGCATAGATCCCCTCGCGGCGACGGCCGGTATAGATTTCATCGACATCCGCCAAAAAGGTGTATACGGTCCAGGGAATGTAGTAGACGCCGCCGGTGCCCAGGCCGAAGAGTACGGTAATGCCAAACATCAGGACGGTGGCCAGATGCGCCGGCAGATGGAAGAACCACAGCGAGGTGTAGAGCAGAACGGCAAAGATAACCACGCCCAGCGCCAGAATATACGGCTTACTGAAACCTTTCTTCACGCACAGGCCGATAAACAGGGCCGTTGATACCAGCTGCAGGATGGAGTTCAGACTGTTAAGCCCGGCCACCATCGCCGGATCGTGCTGCAGCACGAATATAACAAAGTAGGTGAAGATCGAGGCAAAAAGCCACTCGGCGCCGAAGCCGCAGAGATACATGCCCAGGTGTTTACGGAATACGCGCAGGTAAAACGTTGAGCGCATATCTTTCGCCAGCATGAGCAGAGTATTGAACAGTCCCTTTTTCTCTCCCTTGCTTATCTCCTCTTCGCGGGGACGCTCCCAGCTGCAGTACCACAGGCAGGAGATGGCCACGACAAGAATGACGCCGTAGGTCAGCCCGGTGAGAAAAAACGGGGTGGCGGATTCTTTACCATAAAGCAGGATGAACTGCCCGGGGATAAATGCCGCGAGAAAGTTGGCCAGTTTGCCGAAAATCGCTTTATAACCGGTAAGCTTTGAACGCAGTGAGAAATCGTCGGTCATTTCGGTCGCCAATGTTTCATAGGGGACCATAATCGAGGTATAAATGATTTCAAAGACGACGTAGGTGCACAGGTAGTACCAAAAGCCGAGGCCTTCTACCCACAGCAGCGGGTAGAACATCATCAGCGGAATGCCAATCAACAAAAAGAAACGGCGACGACCAAAGCGTTTACCCAGCCGCGTTTTGCCAAAGTTATCGGTGAGATAGCCCATCAGCGGGTTACTAATTGCGTCGATAATGCTGGCGACGGAAAAAATAAAGGAGGCTTCGATCAGCGTCAGCCCACAGAAGGTTGTATAAAAATAGAGTAGCCATGCGCCGCTGATCGCCAGTGCGCCGCTTCCCAGTAAATTCCCGCCGCCGTAGGCTAACTGATGGCGTAACAAAATCGGTCTTCCCTGCAGCCCCTGTGGGGCTGAAGCCGTATATCTTGCCATTAAAGTAAACTCCGTGTTTTAAATTTTTGAAACAGTGTTTTTATATTCTCAACCCGTAGTTTTAAACGTGATCCAGATCACCAATACCCTGCTAATTCCTCCGGCGGAGCAGGAATGAGATCTGGTTAAAAGTTTTTAATGCTTTTCTGGAATAAAAACGGCGCCGAAGCGCCGAAAAAGAAGGGGGACAGGGAACCTGTGATTAAAGAGAGCGCTGGCCCGAACAGGCGAGTTCTGGTGATTTATCGCCGGCGAGCATCCGCCGGCATGGCGTTATACGCGCTGTTGACTGACCAGATCCAGCAGGTGGCTATCGGTTTGTTGTACGCTGGTTCCGGCATTTTTCGCATGACGGATTTCTTCAAGAATGGTCTCCAGCAGCATGCCATCCTGATCCTGCTCTTCAGCAAGCAGCGTCAGAAAACGCAGGGTTGATTCATCGCTTTGCGCCTTCGCCTCTTCCGCCAGGCTGGAAAGTATCGTGCTGCGCTGCTGATAATCTTCGACGGTTTTGCTAAAGAGATCTTCCAGGGACGAACATTCAGTGCCGTAGGTTCCTTCCGCTTTCACAACGGGCCAGGCGCCTGATTTTTTCATAAAATCAAAGACCCGCATCATCTGCGTGATACTGGCTTGCGCTCGGTTACGGAGAAAAGTGGCGGTACCGTTCAACCGTTGCTGAGTACACCATTCGCTCAAATGCAGATACAAATTTGAGGTATAGAACTCAAGATTCATCTGGTTATTCAGCTTTTGAACCATTCCTGGTACGGCCATACAAATATCCTTATTCACTTTGGAGGGGGCGGCGTCATATCTTGACGCATCTACATCAGGGTCGCCTTAGAAATTACGGTGCACAGAGAGAGTCCTGAGTAATAGTATTCAGGATTTCTGTACAGCCGTTTGAATTAAATTTCTTATCTCAACAAATATAGAATAGCGCCATATTTGAATTAAGAAAACTCTCAATGAGCGATATTTACATTTCGTTACAACATCCGTATTTATCTTGAAAAGAGGGTCTTTTGTAAGAATAAAGTCTGATGTTTAACGATCGCATATAAGCTTATTTTGCTGATTTTAAATGTTTTTATTTCCGCGCCTCATTAATTGATAGCAGTTCTAATGATTTTGTTGAAATTGCGTTTTAAAAATAATGATTAATAATTCTATTTTGTGTTAGCCTGCGAGTGAGAAAATGATGAGGTTAATTTAAAAAGATGCTGCTTTTGTAAACACATTATTGCTAACAGGCTATCTGAAGGAGTCGGAAATGAAAAAAGTTGCGGTGCTGCTGGCACCGGGTTTTGAGGAAGGTGAAGCGATTGTGGTGATTGATATTCTTCGCCGCTTACACCTCGATGTCGAACTGCTCTCCTGCGCCGATTCGCGCGCGGTGGTGAGCTATCACGATATCCCCATGGTGGCGGACAGCACGCTAACAGAGCGCGCCGGGATACTGTACGACGCGGTGGTTCTGCCCGGCGGCCCGCAGGGAAGCGTCAATCTTGCCGCCAGCCGGGACGTCGTGGCGTTTATTTCGGCCCACGATACCGCGGGAAAGCTGATCTGTCCGATCTGTTCGGCGGCGGCGAGAGTGCTCGGCGGCAACGGGCTGCTCAAGGGACGACGCTACGTCTGTTCGGGAGAGTTATGGCAGCACGTCACGGACGGAGAGTACGTGGACCAGGCGGTAGTGGAGGACGGTAATTTGATTAGCGGTAAAGGCCTGGGACACGTTTTTGACTTTTCGTTTACCGTAGCCGCCCGTTTATTGGGGGATGAGGCGCCCGTTCGCAATCATGCGGAGCACATTTATTGTCGCTGGTAATCTCTACAGGGATAACTCTGCTGATGATATAGAGAATATTGCTACGGCCTGCGCTAATTGTCTGACAATTAGCGCTTTTTTTATGTCATTTTTCGCTGTTTATATGCACGCAATTACTGTAATTCCGCGATGTGATTGGGCTCTCGTATGGAGAAATAATTTCCGGTTAATACTATTTGAACAACGGCACTCAGCGTTGAGATTTTTCTAATGCCTTGTTTTTTGTCCGATTAAAAATTTAAGACTTATTATTCCCTACATAAAAGCGAATTAAAGCTGGAGTTTACCATGCACAAATTTACTAAAGCGCTGGCGGCAATGGGTCTTGCCGCGGTTATGTCACAATCAGCTATGGCTGAGACGCTTAAGCTGGGTTTTCTGGTGAAACAGCCTGAAGAGCCATGGTTTCAAACCGAGTGGAAATTTGCCGATAAGGCCGGTAAAGATTTAGGTTTCGATGTCATTAAAATTGCTGTGCCCGACGGCGAGAAAACCCTGAACGCGATAGATAGCCTGGCGGCTAGCGGAGCCAAAGGCTTCGTCATTTGCACCCCGGATCCGAAGCTCGGGGCGGCCATTGTCGCCAAAGCGCGCGGCTATGATATGAAAGTGATTACCGTTGATGACCAGTTCGTCAACGCCAAAGGCAAACCGATGGACAGCGTACCGCTGGTGATGATGGCGGCCAGCGAAATCGGCGCGCGCCAGGGGCAGGAGCTCTATAAAGAGATGCAGAAACGCGGTTGGGACGTGAAGGATACCGCGGTTATGGCCATTACTTCCGACGAGCTGGATACCGCCCGCCGCCGCACTACCGGCTCAATGGACGCTCTGAAAGCCGCCGGTTTCCCGGAGCAACAAATCTATCGCGTGCCAACCAAATCTAACGACATCCCCGGCGCGTTTGACGCCGGTAACTCCATGCTGGTTCAACATCCTGATGTTAAGCACTGGCTGATCGTCGGCATGAACGACAACACCGTGCTGGGCGGCGTGCGCGCCACCGAAGGCCAGGGCTTTAAAGCGCCTGACGTTATCGGGATCGGTATCAACGGCGTCGATGCGGTGAACGAACTTTCTAAAGCGCAGGCCACCGGTTTCTATGGCTCTTTACTGCCAAGCCCGGATATTCACGGCTATAAAACCAGCGAAATGCTTTACAACTGGGTGACAAAAGACGTTGAACCGCCGAAATTCACCGCGGTAACCGACGTGGTGCTGATTACCCGCGACAACTTTAAAGAAGAGCTGGCGAAAAAAGGGCTGTAAGGCCAGTTGACCGGGCCTCTTGCCTTGGCGCGAGAGGCTCTGTACAGAAAAGCGGAGTCGTTATGCAACAGTCTACCCCTTATCTCTCATTCCACGGCATCACCATGACATTCCCGGGCGTTAAAGCGCTGTCCGATATTAGCTTTGGCTGCTATGCCGGACAGGTGCACGCCCTGATGGGAGAAAACGGCGCCGGGAAATCCACGCTGCTGAAAATTCTCAGCGGCAACTACATACCGACCGCCGGCAGCCTGCAAATCCGCGGCCAGCAGATGACGTTTACCCACACCACCGAGGCGCTGAACGCCGGGGTGGCCATTATCTATCAGGAGCTGCATCTGATCCCGGAAATGACCGTGGCGGAAAATATCTACCTCGGGCAGCTGCCGCATAAAGGCGGGATTGTGAACCGGTCGCTGCTGAATTATGAAGCCGGCCTGCAGCTGAAGCATCTGGGGCTGGATATCGATCCGGAAACGCCGCTCAAGTATCTCTCTATCGGCCAGTGGCAGATGGTGGAGATCGCCAAGGCGCTGGCGCGTAACGCAAAAATTATCGCCTTTGATGAGCCGACCAGCTCCCTGTCTGCGCGGGAAATCGAAAACCTGTTTCGGGTTATCCGCGAGCTGCGCCAGGAAGGACGAGTCATTATTTACGTTTCCCACCGCATGGAAGAGATCTTCGCGTTAAGCGACGCGATTACGGTGTTCAAAGATGGTCGCTACGTGCGCACCTTCGACAATATGCAAGAGGTTAACCACGACGCGCTGGTACAGGCGATGGTGGGGCGCGAGCTGGGCGATATCTACGGCTGGCAGCCGCGTGAATATGGCAAAGAGCGTTTGCGTCTTGAACAGGTGAAGGCGCCAGGCGTGCGGCAGCCCGTCAGCCTTTCGGTGCGCAGCGGAGAAATCGTCGGCCTGTTTGGGCTGGTTGGCGCCGGGCGCAGCGAGCTCATGAAAGGCTTATTCGGCGGCAGCAGAATAACCGGCGGCCAGGTTTATATCGACGGGGAGGCCATTGATATTCGCAAGCCGGCTCAGGCGATTCAGGCCGGGATGATGCTCTGCCCGGAAGACCGCAAAGCGGAGGGGATTATTCCGGTCCACTCGGTGCGCGACAACATCAATATCAGCGCTCGCCGCAAGCATATTCTCGCCGGCTGCGTTATCAACAACGCCTGGGAAACGCAGAACGCCGACCAGCATATCAAATCGCTGAATATCAAAACGCCCGGCGCCGAGCAGCTGATTATGAACCTCTCCGGCGGCAATCAGCAGAAGGCGATCCTCGGCCGCTGGCTGTCGGAAGAGATGAAAGTCATCCTGCTTGACGAGCCAACGCGCGGTATTGACGTGGGCGCTAAACATGAAATCTACAACGTTATCTACGCATTAGCGGCATCGGGCGTCGCGGTGGTCTTTACCTCCAGCGATTTACCGGAAGTTCTCGGCGTCGCCGATCGCATTGTTGTGATGCGCGAGGGTGAGATCGCCGGAGAGCTGCTGCATGAACATGCGAATGAACAGCAGGCATTGAGCCTTGCCATGCCAAAAGTGAGCCAGGCTGTCGCCTGAGTAAGGAGTCTATGATGTCATCAGTTACCACTTCAGGTACTACCCGGTCGGCTTTTAGCTTCTCCCGCATTTGGGATCAGTTCGGCATGCTGGTTGTTTTCGCGGTGCTGTTTATTGGCTGCGTGATTTTTGTGCCTAATTTTGCCTCGTTTATTAATATGAAAGGCCTGGGGCTGGCTATTTCTATGTCCGGAATGGTGGCCTGCGGAATGCTGTTTTGCCTGGCATCGGGGGATTTCGATCTGTCGGTCGCCTCGGTTATCGCCTGTGCCGGTGTGACCACGGCGGTGGTGATTAACCTGACGGAGAGCATGTGGATGGGGATCGGCGCCGGTCTGCTGCTCGGCGCGCTGAGCGGCCTGGTCAATGGTTTTGTAATTGCCCGCCTGAAGATTAACGCCCTGATCACCACCCTGGCCACCATGCAGATCGTCCGCGGTCTGGCCTATATCATCTCTGACGGTAAAGCAGTTGGGATTGAAGACGAGCGTTTCTTTACCCTCGGCTACGCCAACTGGTTTGGCCTGCCAGCGCCTATCTGGCTGACCGTTGCCTGCCTGATTGTCTTCGGCCTGTTGTTGAATAAAACCACCTTTGGCCGCAATACCCTGGCGATTGGCGGTAACGAAGAAGCGGCGCGTCTGGCGGGCGTGCCGGTAGTGCGGACCAAGATCATCATTTTCGTCCTTTCCGGCCTGGTTTCCGCGGCGGCAGGCATTATCCTGGCTTCACGAATGACCAGCGGACAGCCGATGACCTCGATTGGCTATGAGCTGATTGTCATCTCGGCCTGCGTGCTGGGGGGCGTATCGTTGAAAGGCGGGATCGGTAAGATCTCCTACGTGGTGGCCGGGATCCTGATCCTGGGAACGGTAGAGAATGCGATGAACCTGCTCAATATCTCGCCATTCTCGCAGTATGTCGTACGCGGCGTGATTTTGCTGGCGGCGGTGATCTTCGACCGCTACAAACAGAAAGCGAAACGAGCCGTTTGATTCGTCCAACTTTTCAGTTTAATCCTAATCCATTGCCAGCGCTCGTTGCGCTGGCAATGACTATCAAAAATGGCGAGGCTGGTCACACTGTCTATACTTACATGGCTACAATTATTTAACACCCAGCATGTTGCTGGCCATGATAAGGAGGAAACAGGGTGGCTGACCAGATTTATGTACCGCCTGCGTTAACCGGAAACTGCGCTTTTTTCTTTGACCTCGACGGTACCCTTGCCGGTATCAAACCCCATCCCGATCAGGTGGTCATTCCTGCCGATGTTTTGCAGTCGCTGCGCCAGCTCGTGCAGCAGCACAACGGCGCGGTGGCATTGATTTCAGGGCGCTCAATGGTTGAGCTGGATGAGCTTACCCGTCCTTACCGGCTGCCGCTTGCCGGTGTCCACGGGGCTGAACGCCGTGATATCAATGGTAAAACGCATATTGTCTCTTTACCGGATTCTCTCCAGAAGGCGCTCTCTGCGGAACTGACCGCGGCGCTGGATGACTTGCCGGGATGCGAACTGGAAAGTAAGGGGATGGCCTTTGCTCTGCACTACCGACAGGCGCCGGAGCATCAGCACGCGGTGCTGGCGCTGGCGCAGGCCGTCGTGCAGCGCCATCCCATTCTGGCATTACAGCCGGGTAAGTGCGTGGTGGAGATCAAACCGCGCGGAGTGAATAAAGGTGAAGCGATAGCCGCTTTTATGCAGGAAGCTCCATTCAGCGGGCGCAGGCCGGTGTTTGTCGGTGATGACTTAACCGATGAAGCGGGTTTTAGCGTCGTCAATCAACTGAGTGGCGTATCGGTCAAAGTGGGCGGCGGTGAGACCCAGGCGCACTGGCGCCTGCCGGATGTCACCGCTGTTCATCTTTGGATTAGTAACATCGCGAATCATGGGCAACAACCAGATGCGCTAACCGACAGGAGAGATGGCTATGAGTCGCTTAGTCGTAGTATCTAATCGTATTGCCCCGCCGGATGACAAAAAGGCCAGCGCCGGTGGCCTTGCCGTGGGGATTATGGGGGCATTAAAAGCAGCCGGAGGACTGTGGTTCGGCTGGAGTGGGGAAATCGGTGACGACCAGCAGCCGTTAAAAAAAGTGAAGCAGGGGAATATCACCTGGGCTTCCTTTAACCTTAGCGAGCAGGATCACGACGAATATTACAACCGCTTTTCCAATGCCGTTTTATGGCCCGCATTCCACTATCGTCTCGATCTGGTCGATTTTCAGCGTGAAGCCTGGGAAGGCTATCAGCGCGTCAACGCAACGCTGGCGGATAAACTGCTGCCGCTGATCGAACCTGACGATATCGTCTGGATCCACGATTACCACCTGCTGCCGCTGGCCAGCGAACTGCGCCAGCGCGGGGTCAATAATCTCATCGGCTTCTTTTTACATATTCCGTTCCCGACGCCGGAAGTCTTTAACGCGCTCCCGCCGCACGCGGAGCTGCTTGAACAGCTGTGCGATTACGATTTACTGGGTTTCCAGACCGAGAGCGATCGCCTGGCGTTTCTCGATTGCGTATCGATGCAGACTCGCCTGACGACGCGCGACGGCAAAAAGCATGTGGCCTGGGGGAAACCTTTCCACACCGAAGTCTATCCGATCGGTATTGATCCGGAAGAGATTGCGCGGAGCGCAAAAGGGCCGCTGCCGCCGAAGCTGGCGCAGCTGAAGAGCGAACTGAAAAGCGTGCAGAATATCTTTTCCGTTGAGCGGCTGGACTATTCCAAGGGGCTGCCGGAGCGTTTTCTGGCCTACGAGGCGCTGCTGGAGAACTATCCGCAGCATCATGGCAAGATTCGCTATACCCAGATTGCGCCGACGTCGCGCGGCGATGTTCAGGCCTACCAGGATATTCGTCATCAGCTTGAAACCGCGGCCGGCCGCATTAATGGCCGATATGGCCAGCTGGGCTGGACGCCGCTTTATTACCTGAATCAGCACTTTGAACGCAAGCTGCTGATGAAAATCTTCCGCTACTCGGACGTCGGTCTGGTTACGCCGCTGCGCGATGGGATGAATCTGGTGGCGAAAGAGTATGTGGCCGCGCAGGACCCGCAAAATCCGGGCGTGCTGGTGCTGTCGCAGTTTGCCGGCGCGGCGAACGAGCTGCCGACGGCCTTAATCGTCAATCCTTACGATCGCGACGAGGTCGCGGCTGCGCTGGACCAGGCGTTAACCATGCCGCTGGCCGAGCGTATTGCCCGCCATTCGGCCATGCTGGCGGTGATTAAAGATAACGATATTCATCGCTGGCAGGAGCGGTTTATTGCCGATCTAAAGGAGATTGAGCCAGGAAGTGAGGAGAGCCACTTAGCGCGCAAGGTCGCGACCTTCCCCAAGCTCGCCTGAGATGATCGCGGTTAGCGCTTTCGGCGCTAACCTTTTTCCAGACACACCAGCAGCACGTCAACGCCGCTGCTGCCCACGATATCTTTCGCCGAACAGGTAGCGCGAGAGAACAGGCTCTGGTTGTGGTTGCCGCAAATCACCAGGTCAACGCGATGCCGCTGGCAAAAATCCTTCACATGGTGGGCAATCCCGCCGCTGGCGATAGTCATTTTCTCTATCGGGTAGTCGGCGTGGCGGGCGAGCTCGGCCAGAAAGCCGCGCGTCTCCTCCTGCATCACTTCGCGTAAATTTTCCATCATTGGCGCCGCAAACTGGTTATACAGCTCCGGGTCCGTTGCCAGGGTAATCAGGCTGACCTTCGCATTGACCGGACGGGCGATGGAGACGGCTTTCTGAATGAGGACCCGGCTTTCCGGGGTTGGCGCCACGGCGACCAGCAGATGTGAGTAGGGCATCAAGCCTCCTTGAGATACGCGAAACAACCCTTTTCTATTGTCTTTACTCCCATTCCTTAGCTTTCGCAAGGTTTATCCGCAGCGAAATAACGCGCCCAGATTTCACTCCGCCGCGCGCCATTTTGGTGGTCACTTCGCAACTTTTGGTCCGATCTTTTGTATTAAAAGAAACGCTGTTTTATAAATCAGTGAGGCGCGTTCATCGACTCTTTGTGTTTTTGCCATTGAACGCTTTTGGCTGGCAAAAATGAAAAGGTAACGCCGTTCCCATGTTCTTAATGTAGCCATGTATCAACCCCTTTTGGCTGAATGGGCCAAAACGCGGTTCGGAGTTCTCTAAAAAAAGACACAGGATTTACGGCGATGAAAACACGTAAAATCGGTTTGGTTAACTACCTTGCCTATGGATCGGGCGATTTCCTTGGTGCGGGAACGACCGCACTCACAGCAGCATGGCTGCTCTACTTCTACACCACCTTTTGCGGTCTTTCCCCTATCGAGGCGACGCTTATTTTTGCCACCGCCAGGGTTCTGGATGCGGTAATCAGTCCGCTGATGGGCTTTCTGACGGATAACTTTGGCTCAACCTGGCTGGGGAAACGTTTTGGCAGGCGTAAGTTCTTCATCCTGCTCGGCATCCCCTGCGTGTTTAGCTACTCCATCATGTGGGTAGGGGATATGGGGTTCTGGTACTACCTGCTGACCTATCTTCTTTTTGATATTGTTTACACCATGATTCTGGTGCCGTATGAAACGCTGGTACCGGAAATGACCGATGATTTTAAACAGAAAACCAAATTTTCCGGCGCGCGTATTTCTATGGCGCAGATGTCGGCGATTCTGGCTTCCTTCCTGCCGGGCGTTCTGCTGAATATCTTTGGTAAGGACAACGCCGTTTCTTTCTTTTATGCCAGCCTGGTGTTCTCGGTGCTGTGCGCCATGATGCTGACATTCGTCTGGTTCTTTACCTGGGAACGCCCGCGTGAAGAGTGGACGGAGGCCGCGCTGCGCGCCGAAGAGGAGAAACAGAACCTGAGCCTGTCGCAGAGTCTTAACCGCCTGTTCATTGAGTTAAGTTCGACCCTGCGCATTAAAATTTTCCGTCAGCATCTGGGGATGTATCTGGGCGGCTATATCGCCCAGGATGTCTTCAATGCGGTCTTTACCTACTATGTGGTGTTTGTCCTGATGCAGGAAGCCTCAATGGCTTCTAACCTGCTCGGAACCATGGCGATCTTCCAGTTTATTGCGGTTATCGCCATGATCCCGCTGTGTATTCGCTTCGGGCCGGCGCCATCGTATCGCATGGTGGTGGTGCTGTTCGGCCTGAGTTCGCTCTCTTACGCGGTGCTGTACTACGCTGGCCTCAGCGATGTCTATTCGCTGCTGCTGCTGATATCCGCAGTGGCGGGCCTGGGCCGCGGCGGCATCAACTACGTTCCGTGGAACACCTACACCTATATTGCCGACGTGGACGAAGTGATCACCGGCCAGCGCCGCGAAGGCATCTTTGCCGGGATCATGACCCTGACGCGTAAAGCTTCCCAGGCCGGAGCGGTGATGCTGGTGGGGATCATCATGCAGATGTCGGGCTTTGTCTCCGGACAGAAAACGCAGCCCTATGAAGTGAGCCATACCATTCTGCTGATCCTCAGCGTGGGCACCTTACTGGTGCTGGCCTGCGGTTTCCTCGTTTCCCTGCGCTTTAAGCTCAATCTGCAAACCCACAGCGTCCTGCGCGCGGAAACGCTGAAAATGCGTGAATCCGGTCGCGCTCAGCCAGAACTGGCCAGCGCCGGGGATCGTGAGGTGGTGGAGATGCTGGCCGGGATGCCGTACGACGCCCTGTGGGGAAACAACAATATTGGTTATCTGAATCGGAATAAACCCGCCGCGCCAGCGCTGAAGCCGCGTTCAGCCATGAATTCGACATATAACAGAGGTTAAGGATATGAAAGTTTGGCCTGTCAAACATAGCCCACTACTGCGCCAGCCGGAGCGTTTTATCGCCCGCAATGAACTGCAGGCGCTGATTCAGAAGGTGACGCACAATCTGGTCAACATTAAGGACGAAAGCGGGCAATTTTTACTGCGGCTGGACGACGGACGCGTTATCGACACCAAAGGGTGGAACGGCTGGGAGTGGACTCACGGCGTCGGCCTGTACGGTATTTATCAGTATTACCAGCAGACCGGCGATACGGCGATGCGCGACATTATTGATGGCTGGTTTGCCGACCGCTTTGCCGAAGGCGCGACCACCAAAAACGTCAACACCATGGCGCCGTTTCTCACCCTGGCTTACCGCTACGAAGAGACGGGCAACCCCGCGTATCTGCCCTGGCTCGATAGCTGGGCGGAGTGGGCGATGAACGAAATGCCGCGCACTGAGTCTGGCGGCATGCAGCACATCACCCTGGCGGAAGAGAATCATCAGCAGATGTGGGACGACACGCTGATGATGACGGTTCTGCCGCTGGCGAAAATCGGCAAGCTGCTTAATCGTCCGCAATACGTAGAGGAGGCGGTATATCAGTTTCTGCTGCACGTGCAGAATCTGATGGACCGTGAGACCGGCCTGTGGTTTCACGGCTGGAGCTATGAGGGGCGGCATAATTTCGCCCACGCTCGCTGGGCGCGCGGCAATAGCTGGCTGACTATCGTTATTCCGGATTTCCTGGAGCTGGTGGATTTACCCGAGAACAGCGCGGTACGGCGTTATCTGGTGCAGGTGCTGAATGCGCAGATTGCGGCGCTGGCCCGCTGTCAGGACGATAGCGGCCTGTGGCATACGCTGCTTGACGATCCTGACTCCTATCTGGAAGCGTCGGCGACCGCCGGTTTTGCTTATGGGATCCTCAAAGCGGTGCGCAAGCGCTACGTGAGCCAGGCGTATGCGGAGGTTGCGGAAAAAGCGATTCGCGGCATCGTACAGAATATCTCAGCGCAAGGGGAGCTGCTGCAAACGTCGTTCGGTACCGGCATGGGTTCGGATCTGGATTTTTATCGCGACATTCCGCTGACGTCGATGCCGTATGGCCAGGCGATGGCGATCCTGTGCCTGACGGAGTATCTGCGGAAGTATTTCTGAGAAGGGCGGAATTTCCCCGGTGGCGCTTACGCTTACCGGGGCTACAATGATGCGGCAGGTCTGATGAGCGTGGCGCCATCAGGCGTTATAAAACAAACCCGGCTTTCGCCGGGTTTGGTTTTACATCCGTTCTACGGTTTCGATACCCAGGGTATCCAGACCCAGCTTCAGCGTTTTCGCCGTCAGCAGCGCCAGCTTCAGGCGGCTGTTGCGCGTCTCTTCGCTTTCGGCGCTCAGGATCGGGCAGTGCTCGTAGAAGCCGGAGAACAGACCCGCCAGATCGTACAGGTAAGAACACATCACGTGCGGCGTGCCTTCACGCGCGACGACCGTCAGGGTTTCTTCAAACTGCAGCAGACGGGCCGCCAGTTGGGCTTCGCGCTCTTCGGTGATGACCACCGGCGCCGCCGCCAGCGCGCTTTCATCGATATCCGCTTTGCGGAACACGGAGAGCACGCGGGTATAGGCATACTGCATATAAGGCGCGGTATTGCCCTCAAAGGCCAGCATGTTGTCCCAGTCAAAGATGTAGTCGGTGGTGCGGTTTTTAGACAAGTCGGCATATTTCACCGCGCCGATCCCGACCGCGTTCGCCAGTTTTTCCAGCTCATCGGCGGGCATCTCCGGGTTTTTCTCCGCCACCAGACGGCGTGCGCGCTCCAGCGCTTCGTCCAGCAGGTCGGCGAGCTTCACGGTACCGCCGGCGCGGGTTTTAAACGGTTTGCCATCTTTGCCGAGCATCATGCCGAACATGTGGTGCTCCAGCGGGACGGAATCCGGCACGTAGCCGGCTTTACGCACGATGGTCCACGCCTGCATCAGGTGCTGGTGCTGGCGAGAGTCGATGTAGTAAAGCACGCGGTCAGCATGCAAATTTTCGTAGCGGTATTTTGCGCAGGCGATATCGGTGGTGGTGTAGAGATAGCCGCCATCCTTCTTCTGGATGATAACGCCCATCGGTTCGCCTTCCTTGTTTTTGTACTCATCAAGGAACACTACGGTCGCGCCTTCGCTTTCTACCGCCAGACCTTTGGCTTTCAGATCGGCAACGATACCCGGCAGCATCGGGTTATAGAGGCTTTCACCCATCACGTCGTCGCGGGTCAGGGTAACGTTGAGGCGGTTATAGGTTAACTGGTTTTGCGACATGGTGATGTCGACCAGCTTGCGCCACATTTCGCGGAAGTACTCGTCGCCGCCCTGCAGCTTAACGACATAGCTGCGCGCGCGCTCGGCGAAGGCTTCATCTTCATCGTAGTGTTTTTTCGCTTCGCGATAGAAACCTTCGAGGTCGGCCAGCGCCATTTCACCGGCGTTTTCCTGCTGCTGTTTTTCCAGGTACGCGATGAGCATGCCGAACTGGGTGCCCCAGTCGCCCACGTGGTTAGCGCGGATCACTTTATGGCCGAGAAACTCCAGCGTACGCACCGCGGCGTCGCCAATAATGGTGGAGCGCAGATGGCCTACGTGCATCTCTTTCGCCACGTTCGGCGCGGAGTAATCAACGACCACCGTCTGCGCCTGCGGCTGAGCCACGCCCAGACGTTCCGATTTCAGCGCGCTGCTGACGTTTTCCGCGAGGAAGGCCGGATCGAGGAAAATATTAATAAAGCCAGGGCCGGCGATCTCTACCTTATTTGCAATCCCGCTCAGATCGAGATGAGACAGTACCTGCTCTGCAAGTTGTCGCGGCGCCATGCCCAGTTTTTTGGCAACGGCCATCACGCCGTTGGCCTGATAGTCGCCGAACTGGACTTTTGCTGACTGGCGGACCTGAGGTTCGCAATCGGCAGACGCGCCTGCCGCGATCAGGGCCTGACTGACTTTTTCTGAGAGAAGAGCCTGAATATTCACCGAAACACCTTACGTTAACACGCCGTCACCCTGATGGGGCGGCGCGGGAATGTGGACAAATTAGGGCAGGAGTATACTGCATTTGCACCCACGCGTCAGCACCGCGCGGAGGTTGCTGAGCCTCGCGCTCAACGAATAACCGTTCGCGGGACGCTGCCGGCGATTGCCGGTTGGTCGGTCGCGGAAAACGCGATAGATTAGCGCTTTTTAGCGAGTACCGAGGCTTACGATGGCGAACTGGCAGCAGATAGATGAACTGAACGATATTTCCGCGGACCTGCCGCGCTTTACCGAGGCGCTGAATGCGCTTGCTCACCGGCTCGGTCTCGATATTACGCCCCATGACGCCGACCATATTTCCCTGCGCTGTCACCAGAACGCTACGGCGGAGCGCTGGCGTCGCGGCTTTGAACAATGCGCTACTCTGCTGTCGGAAAATGTCATTAACGGTCGACCCATCTGCTTGTTCAGGCTGGATGAGCCGGTGGTCGTGGCGCACTGGCGTTTTAGCATCGTTGAACTGCCGTGGCCGGGCGAAAAACGCTATCCGCATGAAGGCTGGGAGCATATTGAAATCGTTCTGGCGGGCGATCCTGAAACGCTCAATACCCGCGCGCTGGCGCTGCTTTCCGATGAAGGGCTGGGCCAGCCGGGCATTTTTGTGAAGACCAGCGCGCCGAAAGGAGAGCGTGAGCGTTTACCGAATCCGACCCTTGCGGTAACGGATGGCAAAGTGACGATCAAATTTCACCCGTGGTCGATTGAGCAAATTGTCGCCAGCGAACACGCTGAACGATAACAGTGTGAAGCGACGCGGCGTCTGCCGGAAGAAATCGTGACATTCTGTAGTGCCTGCCCTATCGACGGAGAGAAGAATGACCTTACTGGAAGTCTGTTGTTACAGCATGGAGTGCGCGCTGGAGGCCCAGCGCCGGGGCGCCGATCGCATCGAGCTATGCGCCGCGCCGCAGGAGGGAGGGCTGACGCCTTCGCTGGGGGTACTGAAATCGGTGCGTGAAGCGGTGACCATTCCCGTTCATCCAATTATTCGCCCGCGCGGCGGTGATTTTTGCTATACCGCCGGCGAATTTGCCGCGATGCTTGATGATGTGGCCGCGGTGAAGGATCTCGGTTTTCCCGGCATGGTGATCGGCGTTCTGGACGCCGACGGTCGGGTGGATAGGGCGCGAATGAAAAAAATAATGGCGGCGGCGGGAACCCTGGCCGTCACCTTTCATCGGGCCTTTGATATGTGCGCCGACCCGCGCCAGGCCAGCGCTGAGCTGGCTGAACTCGGCGTTCAGCGTATCCTGACTTCGGGCCAGCAGTCTTCAGCCGAAAAAGGAATTTCATTAATCAGGGAACTTATTTCCCAAAGCGATACTCCTATTATTATGGCCGGTGCAGGCGTCCGCGCCGCCAACCTGCCGCTATTTTTGCAGGCAGGGGTAAAAGAGGTGCATACCTCGGCAGGCCAGTGGTTACCGTCCCCGATGCGCTTTCGCAATCCAGGACTGTCGATGTCTACGGATGCCGAAGCAGATGAATACTTACGCTACGCCGTCAATGGCGAAGCGGTAGCGGAAATGAAGAAGATTATTTCCGCACAGAGAGATTAAGACCCTAAATAATTCGAGTTGCGAGAAGGCGGCGACGCAGGGGATCCACAGGAGCTTACTCAAGTAAGTGACTGGGGTGAGCGAGGAAAGCCAACGCACATGCAACTTGAAGTATGACGGGGATAAACCGTTTTTTGCTGCACATCATGTCGCCCAATATGATGATTGCCCGTACCAGGCCCCTGCCCATTAAACAGGGGCCTTTTTTTATCCTGAAAACGCGTTAGCCAGGCTGCTTGTCGGCCCGCTTTTTCGCCGCCAGCGACTGTTCTGTTTCCGGTTTGGTGGCAATAAGCACCGCGCGCAGCGGGGCAGGGTAGCCTTCGCGGGTTTTGCTGCTATCCTGCGGATCGAGGAAGTCGGCCAGAGACTCGGTGGTCATCCACTCGGTGCGGCGCTGCTCTTCGGTGGACGTCACGCACGCGTCGACGATGCGTACATCGATAAATCCGCATTTCTCCAGCCACTGCTTTAGCGCGGCGGCAGAAGGGATAAAGTAGACGTTGCGCATCTGCGCATAGCGATCGCCCGGCACCAGCACGGTATTTTCGTCGCCCTCGACGACCAGCGTCTCCAGCACCAGTTCGCCGCCGGGAACCAGCTGATCTTTGAGCTGCCACAGGTGATCGAGCGGGGAGCGGCGGTGGTACAGCACGCCCATCGAAAAGACGGTATCAAAGGCGTTCAGCGCCGGAAGCTGCTCAATGCCCAGCGGCAGCAGATGCGCGCGCTGATCGTTGCCCAACAGTTTTCGCACCGCTTCAAACTGGCAAAGGAACAGCTGGGTGGGATCGATGCCCACCGCCAGACGAGCCCCGGCGCCAATCATACGCCACATGTGGTATCCGCTGCCGCAGCCGACATCAAGGATGGTACGTCCGGTGAGGTCGGAAAGGTGCGGCAGTACGCGTTCCCACTTCCAGTCGGAACGCCATTCGGTGTCGATATTCACGCCGTAAAGCGACCAGGGGCCTTTACGCCACGGCATCAGATTCTTCAGCAGGTTTTCAATCCGCAGACGCTGGCCGTCGCCCAGTGGCGTTTCGCTCTCCGCGGTGACGCTATGCAGCAGATCCAGTCGGTAGGGCGAAAACTCGGGCAGAAACTCGACGGCCCGCTCCCATTCCCGGTATTTCCCGTGCAGCGCGTCACGCTGCCAGGCCGCCACCTGAGCGGGCAGCGTCTCCAGCCAGTGCGACAGCGGGCTTTTGGCAATCAACTGATAAAAGTTGCTGAAATCAATCATGCCTGGTCCCCGGATTTTACGGCGATTAACGATCCGAAGTTAAAGCACTGGAACCACAGTTCGGCATGTTCGAAACCGGCCTTGCGCAGGCGCGCTTTGTGGGTTTCCACGGAATCGGTGAGCATCACGTTTTCCAGCATGCTGCGCTTTTGGCTGATTTCCAGCTCGCTATAGCCGTTGGCGCGTTTGAAATCGTGATGCATGTTGAACAGCAGTTCGCCGACGTTGTCATCTTCGAAGCTGAATTTTTCCGACAGCACCAGCGCGCCGCCCGGATTGAGCCCCTGATAGACCTTATCAAGAATGGCCTGGCGTTCGCCCGGTTCGAGAAACTGGATGGTGAAGTTCAGCACCACCATCGATGCGTTTTCTATCGTGACGTGGCGAATATCGCCTTCAATCACTTCGACCGGCGTCGGCGCCTTATAGGCGTCAATATGGCGACGGCAGCGTTCGACCATGGCCGGCGAATTATCAACGGCGATGATTTTGCAGCCGGCATGCGCAATATTGCGGCGCACGGACAGCGTGGCTGCGCCAAGCGAGCAGCCGAGATCGTAAACCTGGGTATCCGGCTGAACGAAACGTTCCGCCAGCATGCCGATCATGGAAATGATATTGGAATAGCCGGGAACAGAGCGCTGGATCATATCCGGGAAGACTTCAGCAACCCGTTCATCAAAGGTCCAGTCGCCGAGGCTGGCAATCGGCGCGGAAAAAAGCGTATCGCGGTGAGACATAACGTTAAACCCGAAAAATCGAAAACGGCGTATTGTGCGCTAACGGACGGAGAAAACCAACTCCCAGGGCATATACCAGAAGTTCGCCAGCACCATCAGCAACAACGAACACCACGTCGCGCTCATGCCGGAACGACGCCAGCGGTAAAGACGATGATGAAAGCCATAGGAGTGCATCAGGCGCCCGGCGATCAGTAAAATACCGCAGACGTGGACCATCCAGGTCTGCGCGCCGTTCATTTCCATAAACAGCAGCAGAATCAGGCCAATGGGAATATATTCCACCGCGTTCCCGTGCACGCGTATAGCAACCTGCAGTTCGCTAAAACCGCCGTCGCCGTAGCCAACGCGATATTGCGTCCTCAGTCGTACAACGTCCCAGGAAAACTTAATAAGCAATAACGCACCTAAAACCGCATACAGCGCGCTGACCATACTCAAAACTCCCTTTTATCGCTTCCGGTGGCTCAATTGAGGATAGCAGGATATCAGAAAAGAGAGGTTTGCTGCGGAATTGAAGGTGCCGCCCCTATTTCCGGTAGGGCGGCGCGCAGATCGCTCCACAGGGTGTCGACCAGTTCCGGCGTCTGGGCGATATCCGGGGTATGGAGGAACAGGTACGGCGTGGTTGTCTGCGCCCATTTTGGCAGCGTGCGTAACCACACGCTAAACAGCTCACGATTTTGCGCCATGTCATCGCTGCCGATAAAACGCACCATCGGATGGTGGGCCGTCACCAGCGCATGGACGGGAACTTTTGGCTTCTTTCTTTGCGCGTCGAGCATCGCCGGGCTGCGGGCGACGGCGCTATGAACCGGACGGCTATCCAGGATCACGCGGTTGACGTTTCGCTGATGCAGCCCGCGATTGAGCTGCTGTTCCGCTTCCTCTTTGGCGAAAAACTCCGGATGCCTTACCTCAACGCCGTAGCTGAATTCGCGCGGCAGGCTGTCAAGGAACTGCCAGAGCGCGGGAAGATCCCGAGGGCCGAACGTGGCCGGCAGCTGCAGCCAGTATTGGCCAATGCGCGATGACAGCGGCGCCAGGCGGGTGAAAAACTCGTGGCTTAAGTCGTCGCAGTTGCGCAGCGATGCCTGGTGCGAAATGGTGGCCGGAAACTTGAAGCAAAAGCGAAAATCATCGTGGGTTTGTTCATACCAGCGGCTGACAATCTCAGCTTTTGGTAAAGCGTACAGGGTCGTGTTGCCCTCCACGCAGTTAAAATGGCGGGCATACTCTTCAAGGCTGGTGATACCCAGGCGCACCCACTTCGGGTGCGCCCATTGGGGAAGCCCAATATAGATCATAACGCGGCAAGTACCTCCTCGGTACTGCGCACGCGGGCAATACGCGGGAAGATGTGCGTCATGCTGCCCTGATGCTGTTCAGCCGTTGCTGCGCTGCAGGCGTCTTCAACGAGAATCAGATTGAAGCCCAGCTCCCAGGCGTTGCGCGCCGTCGATTCGACGCCGATATTGGTTGAGATACCGCACAGGATAATCGTATCGATACCGCGACGGCGAAGCTGCAGCTCCAGGTCGGTGCCGTAAAAGGCTCCCCACTGGCGTTTGGTGACTTCGATGTCGCTCTCCTGTTTTCCCAGCGCCAGCGGATAGAACCACCAGTTTTCCGGTAGCGTATGGGCGCCTGCCTGGGCATCGACCGGCTGCTTCAGCGCTTCGGCGAAATCCGCCGACCAGCCAACGCGAACCATGACCACCGGGGAACCCTGCTGGCGGCACTTTTTGGCCAGACTCGCGGCGCGCTCAACCACGTCGTCAGCCCGATGCGGGCCGCCGGCAAACGGTAAAATGCCTTCCTGCAGGTCTATAACCACCAGCGCGGTTTTTTTTGCATTGAGTTCTAACATGATATCCCCGTATCTTCTTCTGTTGTCAGGTCGCTACAATACCGTTGCCGATCTCGCCCGAGGGTAACAAATTTTGTTAATTTTTGTGAGTACAAGCAATAAGCGCGCAGCAAAGCAACGCTGCGCGCTGCGCCGGGCTTATCGTGCGCCATAATTTCCAGTATAATAGCCGCCTTTTTTCATTCAGTTGTGACATCAGCTAAAGCTGCGACCTCGTCGCCTGCAAGACAGGCAACAATCCGCCTGCGGCTAAGTTAAGGGATATCTCATGCGTACAGAATATTGCGGGCAGCTTCGTCTGTCCCACGTAGGGCAGCAAGTGACTCTGTGTGGTTGGGTCAACCGTCGTCGTGATCTCGGTAGCCTTATCTTTATCGATATGCGTGACCGCGAAGGCATCGTACAGGTGTTTTTCGATCCGGATCGTGCCGACGCATTAAAGCTGGCCTCTGAACTGCGTAATGAGTTCTGCATCCAGGTCACCGGTACCGTGCGCGCGCGTGACGAAAAAAACATCAATAGCGATATGGCCACCGGCGCCATCGAAGTGCTGGCATCGGATCTGACGATTATCAACCGCGCTGAAGCGCTGCCGCTGGACTCCAACCACGTCAATACCGAAGAAGCGCGTCTGAAATATCGCTACCTGGACCTGCGTCGTCCGGAAATGGCGCAGCGCCTGAAGACCCGTGCGAAAATCACCAGCCTGGTGCGCCGCTTTATGGATGACCACGGTTTCCTCGACATCGAAACGCCGATGCTGACCAAAGCCACGCCGGAAGGCGCGCGCGACTACCTGGTCCCATCCCGCGTGCATAAAGGGAAATTCTACGCGCTGCCGCAGTCTCCACAGCTGTTCAAGCAGCTGCTGATGATGTCCGGTTTTGACCGCTACTATCAGATCGTTAAATGCTTCCGCGACGAAGACCTGCGTGCCGACCGTCAGCCGGAATTTACCCAGATCGATGTGGAAACCTCCTTCATGACCGCCGGGCAGGTGCGCGAAGTCATGGAAGCGCTGGTGCGCAACCTGTGGCAGGAAGTGAAGGGCGTGGATCTGGGCGATTTCCCGATCATGACCTTCGCCGAAGCCGAGCGCCGCTACGGTTCTGACAAACCAGACCTGCGTAACCCGATGGAGCTGGTGGACGTCGCCGATCTGGTGAAAGCGGTGGAATTCGCCGTCTTCGCCGGCCCGGCTAACGACGCCAAAGGGCGCGTTGCCGCGCTGCGCGTACCGGGCGGCGCTGCGCTGACCCGTAAGCAAATCGACGAATACGGTAAGTTTGTCCAGATCTACGGCGCGAAAGGGCTGGCCTATATTAAAGTAACCGAGCGGGCGAAAGGCCTTGAAGGCATCAACAGCCCGGTGGCTAAATTCCTTAACGCCGACATCGTTGAAGCGATCCTTGAGCGCACCGGCGCGCAGGATGGCGATATGATCTTCTTCGGCGCGGATAACAAAAAAGTGGTCGCCGACGCGCTGGGCGCGCTGCGTCTGAAGCTGGGCAAAGACCTGAACCTGACCGACGAAGACAAATGGGCGCCGCTGTGGGTTATCGACTTCCCGATGTTTGAAGACGACGGCGAAGGCGGCCTGACCGCGATGCACCATCCGTTCACCTCGCCGAAAGACATGTCCGCCGCCGAGCTGAAAGCCGCGCCGGAAGACGCGGTGGCCAACGCCTACGATATGGTCATCAACGGCTATGAAGTGGGCGGCGGTTCCGTGCGTATTCACAGCGGTGAGATGCAGCAGACCGTGTTCGGCATCCTGGGCATTAACGAGCAGGAGCAGCGCGAGAAGTTTGGCTTCCTGCTGGACGCGCTGAAATACGGTACCCCGCCGCACGCGGGCCTGGCTTTTGGCCTCGACCGTTTGACCATGCTGCTGACCGGTACCGATAATATCCGTGACGTTATCGCCTTCCCGAAAACGACCGCAGCCGCTTGCCTGATGACCGAAGCGCCAAGCTTCGCTAACCCGGCATCGCTGAGCGAACTCGGTATTCAGGTGGTGGTGAAAGAGGCAAAAGAGTCTCTGGAGAATAAGTAAGATGTCATTCAAGCTCCCCGTTTCCGTACTGGTGGTAATTTACGCCGAAGATACGAAGCGGGTGCTGATGTTGCAGCGGCGCGACGATCCCGCGTTCTGGCAGTCGGTTACCGGCAGCCTGGAAGAGGGAGAAACCGCGCCGCAGGCTGCCGCGCGAGAAGTTATGGAAGAGGTCGCCATCGATGTTGCCTGCGAGCAGCTGGCTTTGGTTGATTGTCAGCGTACGGTAGAATTCGAGATATTTTCTCATTTACGTCATCGCTATGCGCCGGGCGTTGAGCGCAATACGGAGTTTTGGTTCCGTCTTGCGCTCCCCCATGAACGCCAGATTGTCTTTACAGAACATCTGGACTATCGCTGGGTTGACGCGGCGGAAGCCGCTACGTTGACCAAGTCCTGGAGCAACCGGCAGGCGATTGAAGAATTTGTAATTAACGCCGCCTGAAAGGGCGCGCTTTTTTTTGGAGAGTTTTTTATGGCAGGTCATAGTAAATGGGCCAACACCAAGCACCGCAAAGCGGCACAGGATGCCAAGCGCGGTAAGATCTTTACGAAAATTATTCGCGAGCTGGTCACCGCCGCGCGTCTGGGCGGCGGCGATGCGGGCTCTAACCCGCGTCTGCGCGCGGCAATCGACAAAGCGCTGAGCAACAACATGACCCGCGACACCCTGAACCGCGCTATCGCGCGCGGCGTCGGCGGCGATGATGATGCGAACATGGAAACCATCATCTATGAAGGTTACGGTCCTGGCGGCACGGCGGTAATGGTTGAATGTCTGTCCGACAACCGCAACCGTACCGTGGCGGAAGTACGTCATGCCTTCACCAAAACCGGCGGTAACCTGGGGACCGACGGTTCCGTTTCCTACCTGTTCAGCAAAAAAGGCGTTATCTCCTTCGAGAAAGGCGACGAAGATGCGATCATGGAAGCGGCGCTGGAAGCGGGCGCGGAAGACGTTGTGACCTATGACGATGGCGCGATTGACGTTTATACCGCCTGGGAAGAGATGGGCGCGGTACGCGATGCGCTGGAAGCCGCCGGCCTGAAAGCGGACGCCGCTGAAGTCTCGATGATCCCGTCAACCAAAGCGGATATGGACGCGGAAACTGCGCCGAAACTGCTGCGTCTGATCGATATGCTGGAAGATTGCGACGACGTGCAGGAAGTTTATCACAACGGCGAGATCTCTGATGAGGTCGCCGCAACCCTGTGATATCCGTAATCTTTCAGCCCACAGCGGTGTTGGCTCTCCTCGCTTACCCCGGTCACGTAGTGAATCTACGCTCCCGTGGATGCGCTGCGTGGCCGCCTGGCTGTGAACTGAAATCTTTAGGGTCTCACGAGTTAGTTATGACCGGAGGCGCGTGATGGCCATTATTCTTGGCATTGACCCGGGGTCGCGCGTCACTGGTTATGGCGTCATCCGCCAGGTTGGACGCCAGCTGAGCTACCTGGGCAGCGGCTGTATTCGCACGAAAGTGGATGATTTACCGTCTCGCCTGAAGCTTATCTATGCGGGCGTGACGGAAATTATCACCCAGTTCCAGCCGGACTATTTCGCCATCGAACAAGTGTTTATGGCAAAGAACGCCGACTCGGCGCTGAAGCTTGGCCAGGCGCGCGGCGTGGCGATTGTCGCGGCGACGAATCAGGACCTGCCGGTCTTTGAGTACGCCGCCAGGCAGGTAAAGCAGACCGTTGTCGGCATCGGCAGCGCGGAAAAGAGCCAGGTGCAGCACATGGTGCGCACGTTGCTTAAGCTGCCGGCTAACCCGCAGGCGGATGCGGCGGATGCTTTAGCCATCGCCATCACCCATTGCCACGTCAGCCAGAACGCGGCTCAGATCGGCGAAAGCCGCCTGAACCTGGCGCGCGGACGCTTACGATAACCTGAAATCAGGCTGGATATCTATCCAGCCTTTTTTTATGATACCGCATTAGACTTTCGTCCCTTAATCCAGGAGCTCCATGTGATAGGCAGACTCAGAGGCATCATTCTCGAAAAACAACCCCCGCTGGTTTTACTTGAAACGGGAGGCGTAGGCTATGAGGTTCATCTGCCGATGACCTGCTTCTATGAGCTGCCGGACGTGGGTAAAGAGGCGATCATTTTCACCCACTTTATCGTCCGTGAAGATGCACAGCTGCTGTATGGCTTTAACAACAAGCAGGAGCGCACGCTGTTTAAAGAGCTGATTAAAACCAACGGCGTCGGTCCGAAGCTGGCGCTGGCGATCCTTTCCGGCATGTCGGCGCAGCAGTTTGTCAATGCCGTTGAGCGCGAGGAGCTGGCGGCGCTGGTGAAGCTGCCGGGTATCGGCAAGAAAACCGCGGAACGCCTGATTGTCGAGATGAAAGACCGCTTCAAAGGACTGCACGGCGATCTGTTCACGCCGGCAGCGGATCTGGTCCTGACGTCGCCGGCCGGCCCGTCTGACGATGATGCTGAACAGGAAGCGGTTGCCGCGCTGGTGGCGCTGGGCTATAAACCTCAGGAGGCCAGCCGGATGGTCAGCAAAATCGTACGCCCGGATGCCAACAGTGAAACGCTAATTCGCGAAGCGCTCCGCGCCGCGTTGTGAGGTAAGGGATGATTGAAGCAGACAGGCTGGTATCGGCGGACAGCAGCGGTTTTGAAGAGGCGGCCGATCGCGCAATTCGTCCAAAATTGCTGCAAGAGTACGTGGGCCAGCCGCACGTCCGTTCGCAAATGGAGATCTTTATCCAGGCGGCGAAGCTGCGCGGCGACGCGCTCGATCACCTGCTGATTTTTGGCCCGCCGGGGCTGGGGAAAACCACCCTGGCAAACATCGTCGCTAACGAGATGGGCGTTAACCTGCGCACCACCTCCGGCCCGGTGCTTGAGAAGGCGGGCGATCTGGCGGCGATGCTGACCAATCTTGAGCCCCACGACGTTCTGTTTATCGACGAGATCCACCGCCTGTCGCCGGTGGTCGAAGAAGTCCTGTATCCGGCAATGGAAGATTATCAGCTGGATATCATGATTGGCGAAGGGCCCGCGGCGCGTTCAATAAAAATCGATCTGCCGCCGTTTACCCTGATTGGCGCGACGACTCGCGCCGGCTCGCTGACATCACCGCTGCGCGACCGTTTTGGCATCGTTCAGCGCCTGGAGTTCTACCAGATCCCGGACCTGCAGCATATTGTCAGCCGCAGCGCCCGCTATATGGGACTGGAGATGAGCGAAGAGGGGGCTCTGGAGGTCGCGCGCCGCGCGCGCGGTACGCCGCGAATCGCCAACCGCCTGCTGCGCAGGGTGCGTGACTTTGCCGAGGTTCGCTACGACGGGCGTATCTCTGAGGAGATTGCCGCTCAGGCGCTGGATATGCTCAACGTGGATGCGGAAGGCTTTGATTATATGGACCGTAAGCTGCTGCTGGCGGTCATCGATAAATTCTTTGGCGGGCCGGTCGGCCTGGATAACCTGGCGGCGGCCATCGGTGAAGAGCGGGAAACCATTGAAGACGTGCTGGAGCCGTATCTGATCCAGCAGGGCTTTTTACAGCGTACGCCGCGCGGGCGAATGGCAACGGTACGGGCCTGGACCCACTTCGGCATTACGCCGCCGGAAATGCCGTAATCGTTGTCCGGCTATAAAACGGCAGACCGCAGGGGCCAGTAGCCCGGCTAAGCGGAGCGCAAGCCGGGGAAATAGCTGAAGCGGTATTGCGGTTTGATGTCCCGGTTTGCGGCGTGAACGCCTTAGCCGGGCTACAACGTCGGCAGACGGCCATGAGCCCATAGCCGGCTGCCGAGTTTTGATGACGGCTGACGCGGGCGCATAAGCGTCAGGCGGCCGGTTTCTTGCTCATGCTGAAAATAAACAGCAGCGCGGCGCACAGCACCACGGAAGGCCCCGCCGGCGTGTCGTAGAACGCGGAGAAGGTCAATCCTCCGGTAACCGCAATCATTCCCACGCCAACCGCCACTCCCGCCATTTGCTCCGGCGTACGGGCAAAGCGGCGGGCCGTTGCGGCGGGAATAATCAACAGCGACGTGATAATCAGCGCCCCGACGAACTTCATCGCCACGCCGATGGTCAGCGCGGTCACCAGCATCAATAGCAGCTTGACCCGCTGAAGCTTAACGCCATCAACAAACGCCAGGTCCGGGCTAATGGTCATCGACAGCAGGTTGCGCCATTGCCAGAGCAGGATCGCCAGCACGATAACCACGCCAATCGCAATGGAGATCAAATCTTCCGGCGTCACCGCCAGCAGATCGCCGAACAGATAGGCCATCAGATCGACGCGCACGTTTGACATCAGGCTGACCACCACCAGGCCCAGCGACAGCGCGCTGTGCGCCATGATGCCGAGTAACGTGTCTACCGCCAGGTGGGGGCGTTTCTCCAGCCACACCAGGCCGCCCGCCAGCAGCAGCGTCACCGCGATGACCGCATAGAACGGATTGACGTTGAGCAGTAAACCAAAAGCCACGCCGAGCAGAGAGGCGTGGGCCAGGGTATCACCGAAGTAGGACATCCGGCGCCAGACGACGAACGATCCCAGCGGACCCGCCGCACAGGCGAGCATCATTCCGGCCAGCCAGCCGGGGAGCAGTAATTCAATCATTAACGGTCATTTCCCCGACGCAGTACAATCCGCCCCTGCAGGTCGTGGCGGTGGTTATGATGATGGCGATAGATCCCTAGCTGTTCCGCGCCGCGCTGGCCGAACATCGAGATAAATTCCGGGTGCATAGAGACCACTTCCGGCGCGCCGGAGCAGCAAATATGCTGATTCAGGCACAGCACTTCGTCGGTTTTGGCCATTACCAGATGCAGGTCATGAGAAACCATCAGTACGGCGCAATCAAGCTCCTGGCGCAGCTGGTTAATCAGATCGTAAAGCGCCACCTGACCGTTGACGTCAACGCCCTGCGTCGGCTCGTCGAGCACCAGCAGCTGCGGCTGATTGAGCAGCGCCCGCGCCAGCAGTACCCGCTGGGTCTCTCCGCCGGAAAGCTTCTGCATAGGGGCGTCGATCAGATGCCCGGCCTGCACGCGCTTAAGCGCTGGCAGAATGTCGCGTTTGTGCGTTCCCGGACGTAAAAGCATAAAGCGGCTGACGGTCAGCGGCAGGGTAGCATCAAGGTGCAACTTTTGCGGCACATAGCCGATCCGCAGATGCCCGTCGCGTTTGATAATCCCTTCCGAGGGTGCTACCAGCCCCAGAACCACTCTCACGAGGGTCGATTTACCGGCGCCGTTCGGCCCCAGTAAGGTTAAAATTTTGCCCGGCTTTAGCGTTAGCGAAATGTCAGACAGCACGCGCCTTTGGCCATAAACGACCGCGACGTTTTCCAGAGTTACAAGATTTGTCATATCAAATTAGAGGTTGCACAAGCCAGTGAATGTTATAATATCACATCTTTCTCATTCTATACGATGATTAGACGCATTATGTTACATAAAAATACGCTTCTTTGCGCTGGACTTAGCGCCGCTTTTTTGTTCGCCCATGCGCCGTTGGCCAGCGCCGCGGTTGTCACTTCCCTTAAGCCACTGGGCTTTATCGCTTCCGCTATCGCCGATGGGGTGACACAGACGCAGGTACTGCTGCCGGACGGGGCCTCGGAGCATGACTATTCGCTGCGGCCATCGGATGCAAAACGCTTACAGAACGCAGACTTAGTGGTCTGGATTGGTCCAGAGATGGAGGCGTTTATGGATAAGTCAACGCAAAGCATTGCGCCGAACAAAAAGGTGACGATTGCCGAGCTTGACGGCGTGAAACCGTTACTCATGAAAGGCACCGACGACGACGACGACCATCATGGTCACGACCATGGCGCCGGGGAAAATAGTGACGACGATCACCATCACGGCATCTATAACATGCATCTGTGGCTTTCCCCAGAGATAGCGCGCCTTTCGGCGGTTGCAATCCACGATAAATTATTGGAACTTATGCCGCAGAGTCGAGCCAAACTTGACGCCAACCTGAAGGATTTTGAGGCAAAATTAGCCGCAACCGACAAGCAGGTTGGGACCGAGCTGGCACCGCTGAAAGGGAAGGGATATTTCGTTTTTCATGACGCCTACGGCTACTTTGAAAAACATTACGGTTTGACCCCACTGGGTCATTTTACTGTCAACCCTGAAATCCAGCCTGGTGCGCAGCGTTTACACGAAATCAGAACACAGCTGGTTGAGCAAAAAGCAACTTGCGTTTTTGCTGAGCCACAGTTCAGGCCAGCGGTCATCGAAGCTGTTGCCAGGGGAACGTCCGTGCGCATGGGAACCCTGGATCCACTTGGAGTCGGAATTAAGCTGGGTAAAGAGAGTTACCCGCAATTCCTGAGCCAGATGGCGAATCAGTATTCAAGCTGCCTGAAAGGAGAATAACGAGGAAGTGAATACGTGCAACAGATAGCCCGCGCTGTCACTCAGGCATTTAACAATCTGCCACGACCTCACCGCGTTATGCTGGGGTCGCTTAGCGTTCTTACATTAGCGGTCGCCGTCTGGCGGCCTTACATATACCACCATCCTGAATCCACCCCCATCACCAGAACCATCGAGCTGGAACAAAGCGAAATTCGTTCGCTGCTGCCAGAAGCTTCGGAACCCATCGATCAGGCGCCTCAGGAAGAAGAGGCTATCCCTCAGGACGAGCTGGATGACAAGGCGGATAGCGATTCCGGTGGCCACGAATATGTGGTCTCGACCGGCGATACGCTTAGCAGCATTCTTAATCAGTACGGCATTGATATGGGCGATATCGCCCGGCTCTCCTCGGTGGATAAAGAGCTGCGTAATCTGAAAATTGGTCAACAGCTCTCCTGGACCCTGACGGCGGACGGTGACCTGCAAAGCCTGACCTGGGAGATGTCGCGCCGCGAAACCCGCACCTACGATCGGGTTGCAAACGGTTTCAAAATGAGCAGCGAGCTGCAAAAAGGCGACTGGGTCAATAGCGTACTGAAAGGTACCGTAGGCGGCAGCTTCGTCGCCAGCGCTCGCGATGCCGGCCTGACCAGTACCGAAATCAGCGCGGTGATCAAAGCCATGCAGTGGCAGATGGACTTCCGTAAGCTGAAAAAAGGCGATGAATTCTCCGTGCTGATGTCGCGTGAAATGCTCGACGGTAAGCGCGAGCAAAGCCAGCTGCTTGGCGTGCGCCTGCGCTCGGAGGGTAAAGACTATTACGCGATCCGCGCTGAGGATGGCAAATTCTACGACCGCAACGGTACCGGCCTGGCGAAGGGGTTCCTGCGCTTCCCGACCGCACGTCAGTTCCGCGTCTCTTCGAACTTTAACCCGCGTCGTCTGAACCCGGTGACCGGCCGCGTCGCGCCGCATCGTGGCGTCGATTTTGCGATGCCGCAGGGTACGCCGGTGCTGTCGGTAGGGGATGGCGAAGTGGTGGTGGCTAAACGTAGCGGTGCGGCAGGTTATTACGTCGCCGTTCGTCATGGTCGCACCTATACCACCCGCTATATGCACCTGCGTAAGCTGCTGGTCAAACCCGGGCAGAAGGTGAAACGCGGCGATCGTATTGCGCTGTCGGGCAACACCGGGCGTTCTACCGGTCCGCATCTGCATTATGAAGTGTGGATCAACCAGCAGGCGGTCAACCCGCTAACGGCGAAACTGCCGCGTACGGAAGGGCTCAGCGGTTCCGACCGTACCGATTATCTGGCGCAGGCAAAACAGGTGATTCCGCAGCTGCGGTTTGACTAACCTTCCGTCAGTTAAAGCCGGTGCCCGCTGCGCGCCGGCTTTTTCTTTTGTACGTTACTCAACGTATCGCTAAACTAACCCATTATCTTTATTGAGCGGAAATTCTGCGGATTGGGCATGGAAACGAAAAAAAATAATATTGAATTTATTCCAAAATTTGAAAAATCCTTTTTACTACCGCGCTACTGGGGCGCGTGGTTAGGGGTTTTTGCCTTCGCCGGTATCGCTCTGACGCCGGCCTCTTTCCGCGATCCGATTCTCGGCAAAATGGGGCGCTTTGTGGGGCGCCTGGCAAAGAGTTCGCGCCGTCGGGCGCAGATTAACCTGCTGTACTGTTTCCCGGAAAAGAGTGAGCAGGAACGAGAAGCCATTATTGATGCAATGTATGCCTCCGCGCCGCAGGCGATGGTCATGATGGCGGAGTTAGGCCTGCGCGACCCGCAGCGCATTCTTTCTCGCGTCGACTGGCAGGGCAAAGAGATCATCGATGAGATGCAGAGAAACAACGAGAAGGTGATCTTTCTGGTTCCCCATGCCTGGGGCGTGGATATTCCGGCGATGCTGATGGCTTCCGGCGGGCAAAAAATGGCGGCGATGTTCCATAATCAGGGCAATCCGGTATTTGATTACGTCTGGAATACCGTGCGCCGTCGTTTCGGTGGACGTATGCACGCGCGCAACGACGGGATCAAACCGTTTATTCAGTCGGTGCGTCAGGGGTACTGGGGCTACTATCTGCCGGATCAGGATCACGGCGCCGAGCACAGCGAGTTTGTTGATTTCTTTGCCACCTATAAAGCGACGCTCCCGGCGATCGGCCGTTTAATGAAAGTCTGCCGCGCCCGCGTCGTACCGCTGTTCCCGGTCTATGATGGTAAAACGCATCGTCTGACGGTGCTGGTGCGCCCGCCGATGGACGATCTGCTGGAGGCGGACGATAACACTATCGCCCGGCGGATGAACGAAGAGGTGGAAGTGTTCGTGAAGCCGCATACCGAGCAGTACACCTGGATCCTCAAGCTGCTGAAAACGCGCAAGCCGGGTGAAATCGAGCCCTACAAGCGTAAAGAGCTGTACCCCAAGAAGAAGCCGCATCAGGGGTGAAAATCGCAGCCAATGGCCTCACCGGGTTCATTGGCCGTATTGTTTGAGTAGCGCCAAATGATCGGCAACGAGCCGGTAACGATATTCCGGACGACCGGTGATGCCGTAATGGTTGGTGGTGTAGAGGATATTTATCTGCTCCAGCCAAATCAGATATTTGCGGCATGAGACCCGGGATATCTGCAGCGCCGCGGCCAGTTCATTGGTCGAAAAGTCACGTTCCTGCCAGGCGTCAATCCACTGGCACACCAGACGAAGCGTCTGCGGCGTAAGCCCTTTCGGCAGGCGGCGTGCGCTTTCCTGCTGCTGAACCCCGCTGCGCAGCAGGCTGTCCACATCGGCCTGGGCGTAGCTGGATTTCGCATTCTTCAGATCGCGCTTTTTACGCCATGACAACAGCGCCTCCTCAAAGCGCGGAAACTGAAACGGTTTAATCAGGTAATCGACCACGCCATAATGCAGCGCCGTCTGAACCGTGCACCTATCGGCAGCGGAGGTAATCATAATGACATCAATATTTCGCGCATCGGCGCGTAGCGCGGGCAGCAGATCCAGCCCGTTCTCTTGCTGCATGTAGACATCCAGCAGCACCAGATCGACCTGCGCCAAATGGCTGAGCATCTCCCTGGCTTCGCGGACCGTGGGGGCCACGCCGCAGCAGTGGAAATCCGCCACCCGGCTGAGAAACAGCCGGTTCAGCTCGGCCACCATGGAATCATCATCGACAATCAGCACATTAATCATGCGGGGTTTCCCGGTGCGGCGGGAAGCCGGCGCGCTTCCCGTAATATGTGTCTGGGATGGCGATCAAAATGGCGATCGTTTATATGCGGTGTAGCGCGCTCGCCAGAACATTTTATCGATATTCGCGGCCAGCTGAGCCTCGTCAATCTGCGGCGCGACGCCATCCTGCTGAGCCGCGCGTGCGACCTCTGCGGCAATTGCCCGGGAAATCATCTCAATCTCGTCGACCGGCGGCAGTAATCCGCCGGCGTCGCGGGTGGCCAAAGGCGAGTGGGCGGGCAGGGTTTTACTGCAGGCGATAAGCATCCCTTCGGTCACGCGCGCCGCTTTGCTGGCCAGAATCCCCAGCCCCAGACCGGGGAAAACATAGGCATTGTTGCACTGGGCGATATCGTAGGTCTTACCGTCATAGAATACGGGCGCGAACGGGCTGCCGGTGGCAATTAGCGCATTCCCCCGGGTCCATTCCAGCAGATCCTTCGGCTGGGCTTCGGCGCGGGAGGTCGGGTTGGACAGCGGCATAATAATCGGACGCGGGCAGTGCCGGTGCATCTCTTTGATAATCTCTTCGCTGAACAGTCCCGGCTGGCCGGATACGCCAATCAGCACGGTGGGATGGACGTTGCGTACAACATCCATCAGCGACAGGTGGGCCGCATCGGTATCCCAGCGGGTAAGATTTTTCCGCGGCGTGACGTGGCCCTGCTGGAAGTCCAGCAAATCCGGCATCTCATCGGTCAACAGGCCAGGGCGGTCGACCATAAAGATGCGATTGCGCGCTTCCTGCTCTGAGAGCCCGTCATCAACCATCAGCGCAATGATTTTTTCCGCTATCCCGCATCCGGCCGATCCGCTGCCGAGAAACACCACTCGCTGATCGCGGATCCGCGTACCGGCGGCAGCGGCGGCAGCGATCAGCGTGCCTGAGGTCACGGCTGCCGTGCCCTGAATATCATCGTTGAAACAGCACAGCTGGTGACTATAGCGGTTAAGAAGCCGGGTGGCGTTTTTTTGCGCAAAATCTTCGAACTGTAGTAGCACATTGGGCCAGCGCTGCGTGATGGCATGGACAAACATGTCCATAAATTCCATGTACTGCTCGTCGCTTATACGCGGATGACGCCAGCCCATATACAGCGGGTCCTCAAGATGCTGGGCGTTGTTGGTGCCCACGTCCAGCATAATGGGCAGCGTTGATGCCGGGTGTATACCCCCGCAGGCTGTATATAACGAGAGTTTACCAATCGGGATCCCCATGCCGCCAATCCCCTGGTCGCCGAGGCCAAGAATGCGCTCGCCGTCGGTCACCACAATAACGTTGATATCATTGCGGGAAAAGCCCTGCAGCATCTCATCAATGTTGTGACGGTTAGGCCATGAAATAAACAGACCGCGTCCCCGGCGATAAATTTCAGAGAAGTGTTCACATGCTTCACCTACCGTTGGGGTATAGATGATCGGCAGCGTTTCTTTCATATGGCTGCGCAGCAGATTATAGAATAGGGTCTCGTTAGTATCCTGAATATTTCGCAGGTAGATATGGCGCGAAATATCCCGTTTAAACTGGCAAAACTGCCCCCACGCGCGCGCGGTTTGCTCTTCAATCGTTTCGACATTATGCGGCAGAAGACCCTGAAGATTAAACGCGGTCCGTTCACCTTCAGTAAACGCGAGGCCTTTATTTAATAACGGGTTTTCCAGCAGCACGGCGCCGTTATAGGGCGTATATAAGGTTTCTGTGGCTAACATTTGATGACTCCTGAATATCATAATAAATAATTGCCGGAATTCTTCGGGCTTTATTTCAGTGATTAAGAGATTAAATAAATCATGAATCCTTCAGTGACGACGCCCACTGCGGTACCGAGCAAAATAGAGGATGAGGCGGGCTCGATATAGGTATCGCTGCGCAGGGCAAACATCCCTGCCGCAATGGCGGAAGGCGTCGCGCCGATGATAATGACCTGCTGCATCAGGCTATGGCTGAGCCCGAAGGCGAGACCGGCTACGGCCATCATGGCCGGCTGGAGCAGATTCTTGATGCTGATATTGGTACAGGTTTGAATATTGACCGTAGGACGTTCGCCGTAAAATAGCAGCCCAAGGGCGAACAGGGAGAGGCCGCCCGCCACTTTTCCCACCATCTCAATGGGCATGCTCAGCATGTGCGGCAGCTGTACTCCGGCAAGGCTGAGCAGTACCCCGGAAATCGGTATCCAGACGATCGGGTTTCGGACGGCTTTAAACAGGTTTTGCAGGATAAGCCGCAGCGGATTAGGCTGTTCCGCGTCAGCGCGGCCGCGCTTGTCACCCATGCGAATCAGGATGATGGTCAGGGGGATCATCAATACGCTGGTCACCAGGTTACCGATAAGCACGCCGAGAAAACCCTCCGGACCAATCAGCACCGCAAGCACGGGAGCGCCAAAGTAGGCCATGTCGGGGAACGCGCACACCAGGGACTGAATCGCGCTGGTTTTAATATCATGACGAAAAACATAGCGTGAGATCAGGAGCGTGAGGATATATGACCCCATCAGACCGATGACTAACACCGCCATAAAGGTGAAGTTTTTCATCTTATCGGGATGGGTATTCAGTGCGCCGATAAAAAGATGGAAGGGAAGCGCGAAACGAATGACCACCGTGGCCAGTACGGACGCATCCTCGCGGCGGGTATAGCCCAGCTTACCGCTTAGCCATCCGAGCAGCATGATAAACACCAGGGGAAAAAGGGATTCTAAGAGCAGTGAAGGCATAAGATGTCCTGAAAATATATTATCGGCTACGTTGTGTTTTTTTAATCTAGCGATCCCATAATATTTAAAAGGTGATAGTCATCACAGTCGCTGGGGTTTAAATAATTTCGCCTTAAATACTTTACTTACAAATAGAGAAAAAAGGACAGAATCATCACTTTATCTCTCTGCTATTCAGTTATACCGATGCCGGTAACTTTAGTTTCAGGGTAATAAATTAAATTACTTAAAATAAATATTATGCTTTAGTCACAAAGCACGACAGTAAAACCTGGATTTTATTTTTTAATGTTAACGTCCTGTGCTAACGTTTTTTTGTTTCATTGGTATTTTGCCTGGCACTTTTTTATTTATTTGATTGCGCGCTTTTAATATTGCGTCGATACCCTACGTGACATCATTATTCAGGTAAAAATATGGAAAATAACTCACTCAACCACCCGATAGATAAAACGCTGCCGAGCGGGCAGGCGCCACGACTTTTATCCAATATTGAGGTCGGCGCCGTGCCGTTGGTGCTCTTTATCGGGATAGCCGCAATTGTTGCCATCTCCGCGACCGCAGGCCTGCTGCCGAAGAACATGATTGGCGGTCTGGCGGTAATCATGACCCTGGGGTTCGCGCTGGCTAAAATTGGCCGAATGGTGCCAATCCTCAAGGAGGTTGGCGGCCCGGCCATTTTGTGCCTGATGACGCCGTCGGTGCTGGTCTATTTCGGCATGTTCGAAGCGCATACCCTCGATACCGTGCACTTGCTGATGAAAGAGGCCAACCTCCTCTATTTCGTCATCGCCTGCCTGGTCGTCGGCAGCATTCTGGGCATGAACAGAACCATCCTGATTCAGGGAATGGTACGTATGTTTGTCCCGCTGGTGGTGGGGACCGGGGCGGCGATCTTAACCGGCCTGCTGGTGGGCAGCCTGTTTGGCTACAGTTTCTACCACACCTTTTTCTTTATTATCGTGCCGATCATCGGCGGCGGTATCGGTGAAGGGATCCTGCCCCTGTCGCTGGCCTATTCAGCTATTCTCGGGCAAACGCCCGACGTTTACGTGGCGCAGCTGGCGCCGGCTGCCGTGGTGGGCAACATTTTCGCCATCATCTGCGCCGGTTTTCTGGCGCGCATGGGGACGCGACGTCCTTCGCTCTCCGGCAGCGGAATGCTGATCCGCAGCCATGAAGATAACAGCGTCTTTGCGCAAAATCAGCGCGCGCAGCCCACGGATTTCCAGCTGATGGGGGCCGGATTATTAATGATTTGCGCGTTTTTTATCGTCGGCGGTCTGCTGGAAAAGGTGGTGCATATTCCGGGGCCGGTGCTGATGATTCTGGCCGCGGTATTTTGCAAATACGCGAAAGTTATCCCGGCGGCGATGGAACTGGGGGCGCACAGCTGCTACAAGTTCGTCTCCGCCGCGCTGGTTTGGCCGCTGATGATAGGCCTGGGAATGCTGTATGTTCCTCTGGAAAGCGTGGTCGCGGTCTTCTCGGTTGGCTACGTGGTGGTTTGTGGCTCAATCGTCATTGCGATGGCGCTAAGCGGCTTTCTTATCGCTTCTCGTTTGAATATGTACCCGGTCGAAGCGGCCATCGTCACCAGCTGCCACAGCGGGCTTGGGGGGACGGGAGACGTTGCCATTCTCTCGGCATCAAACCGAATGGGATTAATGCCTTTTGCCCAGATAGCCACCCGTATCGGCGGCGCGTCGACGGTGATTACCGCCACGCTATTGTTGAGCTGGCTTGCGTAGTTTAGCGGGCGAGGGGGCAAAAAAATACCTGCCAGCTGCGGCGCTGGCAGGTAGGTGGAGAGGCTTACTCGACGGTCAGAATGCGGGTGGTGTTGGTGCTACCGATGGTGCTCATCACGTCACCCTGAGTGACGATAACCAGGTCGCCGGTCACCAGATAGCCTTTATCACGCAGCAGCGTTACCGCGTCGTGCGCAGCGGCTACGCCTTCATTGACGCTATCGAAATGCACCGGGGTCACGCCGCGATACAGCGCGGTCAGGTTCAGCGTGCGCTCGTGGCGAGACAGCGCGAAAATCGGCAGGCCGGAGCTGATGCGGGAAGTCATCAGCGCGGTCCGACCGGATTCCGTCATGGTAATGATAGCGGTGACGCCCTTGAGGTGGTTCGCCGCGTACATGGCGGACATCGCAATGGCTTCTTCCACGTTATCGAACTGAATGTCCAGGCGGTGCTTGGAGACGTTGAGGCTGGGGATTTTTTCCGCGCCGAGGCAGACGCGCGCCATCGCGGCAACGGTCTCAGACGGATACTGGCCCGCGGCGGTTTCTGCCGACAGCATCACGGCGTCGGTGCCGTCCAGCACGGCGTTCGCCACGTCCATGACTTCGGCGCGGGTTGGCATCGGGTTGGTGATCATCGACTCCATCATCTGCGTCGCGGTAATGACCGAGCGGTTCAGCTGACGGGCGCGGCGGATCAGCGCCTTCTGGATGCCGACCAGCTCCGGATCGCCGATTTCCACGCCGAGGTCGCCGCGTGCCACCATGACAACGTCGGAGGCGAGGATCACGTCATCCATCGCGTCCTGATCGCATACCGCTTCCGCGCGCTCGACTTTGGCGACGATTTTGGCATCGCAGCCGGCATCGCGCGCCAGGCGACGAGCGTAGTTCAGGTCTTCGCCGCAGCGCGGGAAGGAGACGGCCAGGTAATCGACGCCAATTTTGGCGGCGGTGATGATGTCCGCTTTGTCTTTCTCCGTCAGCGCTTCTGCCGAGAGGCCGCCGCCCAGCTTGTTAATCCCCTTATTGTTGGACAACGGTCCGCCGACGGTGACTTCGGTGAACACCTTCATGCCCTGAACTTCCAGGACCTTCAGCTGTACGCGGCCGTCGTCCAGCAGCAGAATGTCGCCCGGAACCACGTCAGCCGGGAGCCCTTTATAGTCGATGCCGACTTTCTCTTTGTCGCCTTCGCCTTTACCCAGGTTTGCGTCGAGGAGGAATTTATCGCCGATATTGAGGAAAATTTTGCCTTCTTTGAAGGTGGAAACGCGGATTTTCGGCCCCTGTAGGTCACCGAGAATCGCGACATGACGGCCCAGTTTCGCCGCAATCTCACGGACTTTATCCGCACGGATCTGATGATCCTCCGCGGTGCCGTGAGAGAAGTTCATACGTACCACGTTAGCGCCTGCGGCAATAACCTTCTCAAGGTTGTTATCGCGGTCGGTAGCCGGGCCTAAGGTAGTCACGATTTTGGTTCTGCGAAGCCTTCTGGACATGTAATACTCCGTTGACTGAAACAACTTTGGTGTTGCGTGAACATGGATTCGGTAGCGCCGACGAGCAAAGTCGCTATACCGGAACGTTACCGACGGTGTAATAGGATAATGCTTTGTTTCTACTTTTATTGGTCATTGCTGTGTACGCTGAGCTCTTTATCAAAGCGCGATTCCTTGAGCGCTTCCTTGACCCTCTTCAAGTTATCTCTGAATTTTGCTCCCCGCCGCAGGGTGAAGCCGGTCGCCAGGACATCAATCACCGTCAGCTGCGCTAAGCGGGAGACCATCGGCATATAGATATCGGTATCTTCCGGTACGTCCAGGGTAATCGCCAGCGTTGATTCCCGGGAAAGCGGCGTGCCGGGGGAGGTAATCGCGATCACCATCGCATCGTTTTCGCGGGCCAGCTGAGCCAGCTCCACCAGGCTTTTAGTCCTGCCGGTATGCGAGATGATCACCACCACATCATCGTCATTACAGTTCATACAGCTCATGCGTTGCAGGACGATGTCGTCGGAATAGATCACCGGCACGTTAAAACGGAAAAACTTGTTCATCGCGTCGTGGGCGACGGCGGCCGAAGAGCCCAGGCCAAAAAAGGCGATTTTCTTCGCCTGCGTGAGCAGGTCAACCGCGCGATTGATCGCCGACATGTCGAGAGAATGATGGACCTGATCTAAACTGGCCATGGCTGACTCAAATATCTTTCCCGTATAGGACTCAACGCTGTCGTCTTCATCGACGTTGCGGTTAACATAGAGCGTGCCGTGCGCCAGGCTTTGTGCAAGATGCAGTTTGAAATCCGGGAAACCGCGCGTTTCCAGGCTGCGGCAGAAACGGTTAACCGTGGGCTCGCTGACGCCGGCTTCCAGCGCCAGGGCGGCAATACTGGAATGAATGGCCTGCGCGGGGGTAGCAAGGATGACTTCCGCCACTTTGCGTTCAGATTTGCTAAGGTGTTCCAGCCGGGACTGGATTTTTTCCAGCATATTCATGGGTAATCGGGCGCTCATCAATGGAAGCGATTTCATTAATGGGTGAAATCATCAGGCGTTTTAGCAAGAATATACCCCTCTGTAGTCGGAAACGGTGAGGAATGACCTGAAAATATGTTGTTTTTTTTCATTACATGATCAGAGTCGTATTTTACTAACTGATAATCGGTCGAAACAACGAACAATATTAGCCGCATGCCCAAAATCTCAGCCTCTATTTTCCACCCTGTGCGATTTAGCAGCGGGAACGGCCGCTGAGGGTTTCGGGAAATTCGTAAACACAGTACGATGCAGTGAAAGAAAATTACAAATACAACTATAGTCTGGCATAAGCACCGGGCTATCAACTAAGGAGAATGACATGGCGGTAACGCAAACGGCCCAGGCATGCGATCTGGTCATTTTCGGCGCGAAGGGTGACCTGGCGCGACGTAAATTGCTGCCTTCCCTGTATCAGCTTGAAAAAGCGGGTCAGATCCACCCTGACACCCGCATCATCGGCGTCGGTCGCGCCGACTGGGACAAAGACGCTTACACCAAGGTAGTGCGTGAAGCGATGGAAACCTTCATGAAGGAGAAAATCGATGAAGGTTTGTGGGAGACCCTGAGCGGGCGTCTGGATTTTTGTAACCTTGATGTCAACGATACCAAAGCGTTTACCCGCCTGGGCAAAATGCTCGATCAGAAAGAGCGGGTGACCATTAACTATTTCGCCATGCCGCCGAGCACCTTTGGCGCGATTTGCAAAGGTCTGGGTGAAGCGAAGCTGAACGCCAAGCCGGCCCGCGTGGTGATGGAGAAACCGCTGGGTACCTCCCTGGAAACCTCCCGCGAGATCAACGATCGGGTGGGTGAGTTCTTTGAAGAGTGCCAGGTCTACCGTATCGACCACTATCTGGGTAAAGAGACGGTGCTGAACCTGCTGGCGCTGCGCTTTGCCAACTCGCTGTTCGTCAATAACTGGGACAGCCGCACCATCGATCACGTCGAGATCACCGTGGCGGAAGAGGTGGGCATTGAGGGTCGCTGGGGCTACTTCGATCAGGCCGGGCAGATGCGCGACATGATCCAGAACCACCTGCTGCAAATTCTGTGCATGATTGCCATGTCCCCGCCGTCAGATTTGACTGCCGATAGCATCCGCGATGAAAAAGTGAAGGTGCTGAAATCGCTGCGCCGCATTGACCGCACCAACGTGCGTGAAAAAACGGTGCGCGGCCAGTACACCGCCGGTTTTGCCCAGGGCAAAAAAGTGCCGGGCTACCTCGAGGAAGAGGGGGCCAACAAGTCCAGCCATACAGAAACCTTCGTGGCGATCCGCGTGGATATCGACAACTGGCGCTGGGCGGGCGTACCGTTCTACCTGCGTACCGGTAAACGTCTGCCGACCAAGTGTTCCGAAGTCGTGGTTTACTTCAAGACGCCGGAACTGAACCTGTTCAAAGAGACCTGGCAAGAGCTGCCGCAGAATAAGCTGACCATTCGTCTGCAGCCGGATGAAGGGGTGGATATCCAGGTGCTGAACAAAGTTCCCGGACTTGACCACAAGCATAACCTGCAGATCACCAAGCTGGATCTGAGCTACTCGGAAACCTTTAATCAAACCCACCTGGCGGATGCCTACGAGCGCCTGCTGCTGGAAACGATGCGCGGTATCCAGGCGCTGTTCGTCCGTCGTGATGAAGTGGAAGAGGCGTGGAAGTGGGTCGATTCCATCACTGAAGCCTGGGCTGCCGATCGTGATTCGCCGAAACCGTATCAGGCGGGTACCTGGGGGCCGGTTGCCTCCGTGGCGATGATCACCCGCGACGGTCGTTCGTGGAACGAGTTTGAGTAATCGCCAGCTCCTCCGTCAGGGTTATTTTACCGGTAACATGATCTGACGCAGCAAGTCGCGTAATTTTTAATCTTTTAAGCCCCGGAGGATTCACCCCCGGGGCTTTTTTTATTACACTGCCTGCAGATATTTTGCCCCTGAGCCCCAGTACTGGTGCCCTAAGCCCCTAAAAGTACCGCTAAAGCGCTGCGGCCGGACAGATGAAATTTGAGGAGCCTTTATGAATTCTGAAATGTTACGGGTAACAAATCGCATCATCGAACGCTCGCGCGATACCCGCGAAGCCTACCTCGCCCGGATTAACCAGGCCAAAACCGACACCGTTCATCGCGCCCAGCTGGCATGCGGTAACCTGGCCCACGGCTTTGCCGCCTGCCAGGCGGATGACAAAGCCTCGCTGAAAAGCATGCTGCGCAATAACATCGCCATTATTACCTCCTACAACGATATGCTGTCCGCCCACCAGCCCTATGAGCGCTATCCGGACATTATCCGCAAAGCGCTGCACTCCGCGAACGCGGTAGGCCAGGTCGCCGGCGGCGTTCCGGCGATGTGCGATGGCGTGACGCAGGGGCAGGATGGGATGGAGCTGTCGCTGCTCAGCCGCGAAGTGATTGCCATGTCCGCCGCGATTGGCCTGTCGCACAACATGTTTGACGGCGCGCTCTACCTCGGCGTCTGCGATAAAATTGTCCCCGGCCTGGCGATGGCTGCGCTGTCGTTCGGCCACCTGCCGTCCATCTTTATCCCTTCCGGGCCGATGGCCAGCGGCCTGGCGAATAAAGAAAAAGTGCGCATTCGTCAGCTCTATGCGGAAGGCAAAGTGGATCGTATGGCGCTGCTGGAGTCCGAAGCCGCGTCTTACCATGCGCCTGGCACCTGTACCTTCTACGGTACCGCCAATACCAACCAGATGGTGGTTGAGTTTATGGGGATGCAGCTGCCCGGATCGTCATTCGTGCATCCGGATGCGCCGCTGCGCGAAGCGCTGACCGCCGCCGCCGCCCGCCAGGTGACCCGCCTGACCGGCAACGGTAACGAGTGGATGCCGCTGGGCAAAATGTTTGATGAAAAAGTGGTGGTCAATGGGATTGTCGCGCTGCTGGCAACCGGGGGGTCCACCAACCACACCATGCACCTGGTGGCTATGGCGCGGGCGGCAGGGATCATCATTAACTGGGATGATTTCTCCGATCTCTCTGACGTGGTGCCGCTGCTGGCGCGCCTCTACCCGAACGGCCCGGCGGATATTAACCACTTCCAGGCGGCTGGCGGCGTGCCGGTGCTGGTGCGCGAGCTGCTGAAAGGCGGCCTGCTGCATGAAGATGTTCACACCGTGGCCGGCTTCGGCCTCTCTCGCTACACCATGGAGCCCTGGCTTAATAACGGCGAACTTGACTGGCGCGAAGGGGCGACCGCGCCGCTGGACGAACAGGTTATCGCCACGTTTGACAAACCGTTCTCTCGCCACGGCGGCACCAAAGTGTTGAGTGGTAACCTCGGACGCGCGGTCATGAAAACCTCCGCCGTGCCGGTTGAAAACCAGATTATTGAAGCTCCTGCGGTGGTTTTCGAGAGCCAGCATGACGTACTGCCCGCCTTTGAAGCGGGGCTGCTCGACAAAGATTGCGTGGTTGTCGTCCGTCATCAGGGGCCAAAAGCGAACGGCATGCCAGAATTACATAAACTTATGCCGCCACTTGGTGTATTATTGGACCGCCGTTTCAAAATTGCGCTGGTAACCGATGGTCGTCTCTCCGGCGCATCAGGCAAAGTGCCATCGGCAATCCACGTGACGCCAGAAGCGTACGATGGGGGCCTGCTGGCGAAGGTACGCGATGGCGATATCATCCGCGTTAACGGCCAGACGGGCGAGCTAACGCTGCTGGTCGATGACGCAGAGCTGGCCGCGCGTCAGGCGCATATTCCTGACCTGAGCGGTTCGCGCGTGGGAACCGGCCGGGAAATGTTCGGTGCGCTGCGTGAGAAACTCTCTGGAGCAGAACAGGGCGCAACCTGCATCAATTTTTAAGACGATTCGATTTATAGATCTGGCGAGAGAAAATCTGATGAAAAACTGGAAAACAACTGCAGAAGCAATCCTCACCTCCGGCCCGGTAGTACCGGTAATCGTGGTGAAAAAGCTGGAACACGCTGTGCCAATGGCGAAAGCGCTGGTTGCAGGCGGCGTACGCGTACTGGAAGTGACCCTGCGTACCGAGTGCGCGATGGACGCTATCCGCGCGATCGCCAAAGAAGTCCCGGAAGCGATTGTCGGTGCCGGTACCGTCACTAACGTTGAGCAGCTGAAAGAAGTGACCGAAGCGGGCGCGCAGTTTGCTATCAGCCCTGGCCTGACCGAATCCCTGCTGAAAGCGGCGACCGGCGAAGGCACCATTCCGCTGATCCCGGGGATCAGCACCGTATCCGAGCTGATGCTGGGTATGCAGTATGGCCTGAAAGAGTTCAAATTCTTCCCGGCGGAAGCAAACGGCGGCGTGAAAGCGCTGCAGGCGATTGGCGGCCCGTTCGCGCACATTCGCTTCTGCCCGACTGGCGGCATCTCTCCGGCGAACTATCGCGACTATCTGGCGCTGAACAGCGTACTGTGCATCGGCGGCTCCTGGCTGGTGCCGGCGGATGCGCTGGAAGCCGGTGATTACGACCGTATCACCAAACTGGCTCGTGAGGCGGTAGAAGGCGCGAAGTAATCTTCGCGCACTCACCAGAGGCCCGGTCTGCGACCGGGCTTTTTTTTATCCTGCGACCACGACCGCTGACGCCGCCGCTTTGGCGCGCGCAACAGCTTCCTCAACGTTATCGGCTATCGCCAGCGTCACGCCCAGACGACGCGAACCGTCAATTTCCGGCTTGCCGAACAGACGCAGCTGCAGTCCCGCGCCGACCGCGGCCTGAATATTGCTGAAAGTGACGTTCTGGCTGGTTAGCTGCGGCAGGATCACCGCCGAGGCCGCCGGGCCGTACTGGCGAATCGCGCCAATCGGCAGGCCGAGGAAGGCGCGAACGTGCAGGGCGAACTCGGATAAGTCCTGTGAAATCAGCGTGACCATACCGGTGTCGTGCGGGCGCGGCGAGACTTCGCTAAAAATCACCTCATCACCGCAGACGAACAGTTCGACGCCGAACAGGCCGTAGCCGCCCAGCGCCAGCACCACTTGACGGGCGATTTCCTGCGCGCGTTCCAGCGCCAGCGCGCTCATCTGCTGCGGCTGCCAGGATTCACGATAGTCGCCATCTTCCTGGCGATGACCGACCGGCGCGCAGAAGTGTACGCCATCCGCGGCGCTGACGGTGAGAAGGGTAATCTCGAAATCAAAATTCACCACGCCTTCAACGATAACGCGTCCGGCTCCGGCGCGGCCGCCCTGCTGCGCATACTGCCAGGCGTCAGCCAGCTGTTCGCTGGAACGAATAAAGCTCTGGCCTTTACCCGATGAGCTCATTACCGGCTTGACGATGCACGGCAGGCCTATCCCGGCGACGGCTTCGCGGAAGGCGGGTTCGCTGTCGGCAAAACGGTAGGCGGAGGTCGGCAGCTTCAGCTCTTCAGCGGCCAGGCGGCGGATCCCTTCGCGATTCATGGTGAGCTTTGCCGCGCGCGCGGTGGGGACGACTTTCTGCCCGGCCTGCTCCAGCGCGACCAGTGTATCGGTGGCGATGGCCTCGATTTCCGGCACGATAAAGTCAGGTTTTTCCTGCTCAATCAGCGCCTGCAACGTTTCGCCGTGCAGCATATTGATGACGTGCGAACGGTGTGCGACCTGCATGGCCGGAGCGTCAGGGTAACGATCGACGGCGATGGTCTCAATTCCCAGGCGCTGGCATTCAATGGCCACTTCTTTACCCAGTTCACCGGAACCTAACAGCATTACCTTTGTTGCCGCAGGGCGCAGCGCCGTACCTAATACAGTCATAACTCTCTTCCGCAGTAAAAAAACATGCGCCGCATTATAAACGAAAACGTTTGCGCATGTCTTTATGCGCGTCATTTGAGTTCGGGGAAGAAATTTGATATACTGTATAAAAATACAGTACTGAGAGGCTGCATCATGGCGGTTGAAATTAAATATGTAGTGATTCGCGAAGGTGAGGAAAAAATGTCTTTTGCCAGCAAAAAAGAGGCCGATGCTTATGACAAAATGCTCGATCTGGCGGAAGTACTGAACGACTGGCTGGTTGAATGCCCGCTAACGCTCGATGAAGAGCAGCGCGATAGCATGGCGATGTGGCTGGCCGAACGTAAAGACACCCTCAACCATATTTTGCGCTCCGGTAAGCTGCCGGAAGCCGAGGGCGCCGCCGAGGCGCCAGCCGATCGCGCAGAAGCAGAAGAGGGCGACAAGACCGACGACGTCGTCGAATCTGAAGCCCCGGCGCCGGCGAAGCCGCGCAAAGCGAAAGCGGCCTGAGCTACGCTGCCGCCGCCAGCGCTTCTGGCGGCAGGCTCCCGCGCTTCCCGGCGCGACATTTGCTCATCTTTAGCTGCCGATAACGTTTCCTGACGTCGCGTCGTTTAGGCTGGTGGTATCGCTTATCGCTTATCGCTTATCGCGCAACGAGGAAATGTATGGCTAACTGGCTTAATCAACTGCAGTCTCTGCTGGGTCAGCAGGGGCGGTCTTCTTCATCTGACGATCAATCAAGCGGCAAAAATTTACTCCTGCCGGGCGCGCTTGGCGGGCTGGCCGGGCTGCTGGTCGCCAGCAAATCATCGCGCAAGCTGTTAGCCAAATACGGCTCCGGCGCGCTGCTGGTCGGCGGCGGCGCGGTTGCGGGCAGCGTTTTGTGGAATAAATATCAGCAGAAGATGCGCGCCAGCGCGCAGCAGGCATCGGCTGATGTCGCGCCCGCACAGGCGCCATCTCCCGCACCGGCCGAACTCGACGCCCGCAGCGAACGGCTGATTATGGCGCTGGTCTTCGCCGCTAAAAGCGATGGACATATTGACGAACGCGAGCGGGCAAATATCGAAGAGCAGCTGCGTGCGGCAAACGTCGACGTCCAGGGCCGGGTGTTAATTGACCGGGCGCTGGCGCAGCCCCTCGACCCGCAGAGCCTGGCGCAGGGCATCTGCAGCGAGCAAGAGGCGCTTGAAGTTTACTATATCAGCTGCGCGGTCATTGATATTGACCACTTTATGGAACGCAGCTATCTGAACGCCCTCGGCGAAGCGCTGAAGCTCCCGCAGGAAGTGCGTGAGGATATCGAACGGGATATTCAGGCGCAAAAACAGGCCGTAACGCTCTAAATCCGCACGTTTCGCTTGCATCGCTGGCGACTTTTGCCACCCTTATATATTGTGTAGTCACGTCACCCTTCAGGCTGCTTTGAAGCAGCCTGAAAATTTTAGTACTCAATACAAGCCGCAGAAGAATAAGCAGATGCCACCAAAAGCGAAACGGATCCCCCATGCCATGACATTACATGGCGACACGCGAATCGATAATTACTACTGGCTGCGCGATGACGATCGCTCGCAGGCGGAAGTGCTGGATTATCTGCGCCAGGAAAATGAGTACGGCAAAAAAGTGATGTCTTCGCAAAGTAGCCTGCAGGACAGGGTACTCAAGGAGATTATCGACCGTATTCCGCAGCGCGAAGTGTCAGCCCCCTACAGCAAAAATGGCTATCGTTACCGCCAGGTCTACGAGCCGGGCTGCGAGTACGCGATTTATCAACGCCAGCCGGTAGTCAAAGAGGAGTGGGATGAATGGGACGTCCTGCTTGACGGCAACCAGCGTGCGGCCGGCAGCGAATTCTATACCCTCGGCGGATTAGGCGTTTCGCCCGACAACAGCCTGATGGCGGTGGCGGAAGACTATCTCTCCCGACGCCAGTATAGCCTGCGCTTCTTTCCCTTAAACGACGACCGGCAATTTGCGGAAGTGCTGGAGAACGTCTCGCCTGATTTTGCCTGGAGTAACGATTCGCAGACCCTGTGGTACGTGCGTAAACATCCCACCACGCTGCTGCCGTATCAGGTCTGGCGCCACCGTCTGGGGACGCCGGCCAGTGCGGATGTTCTGGTGTATGAAGAGCAGGACGATACTTTTTACGTCAGCGTACACAAGACGACTTCCCAGCAGTTTGTGGTGATCTATCTGGCCAGCGCGACCACCAGCGAAGTGCTGCTGCTCAATGCGGAAATGACCGACGCCGAGCCGGTCTGTTTTCTACCGCGGCGTAAAGATCATGAATATAGCCTCGATCACTATCAGCACGCTTTCTATCTGCGCTCTAACCGTGAGGGTAAGAACTTCGGCCTTTATCGTACTACCCTGCGCGATGAGCAGCAGTGGGAGACCCTGATCGCGCCGCGTCACGAAGTCATGCTGGAAGGATTTACCCTGTTTACCGACTGGCTGGTTGTGGAAGAGCGCCAGCGCGGGCTGACCAGCCTGCGTCAGATCAATCGTAAGACAAGAGAGTCCCAGGGCATTGCCTTTGACGATCCGGCCTATGTGACCTGGCTTGCCTATAATCCGGAGCCGGAAACCGCCCGCCTGCGCTACGGCTACTCCTCCATGACGACGCCGGATACGCTGTTTGAGCTGGATATGAATACCGGCGAGCGGCGGGTGCTGAAACAGCAGGAAGTCAAAGGGTTCGATGCCAGCCACTACCGCAGCGAGCATCTGTGGATCAACGCCCGCGACGGCGTCGAAGTCCCGGTCTCGCTGGTCTACCGTCATGAACATTTCCGCAAGGGCGCCAGCCCTCTGCTGGTGTACGGCTACGGCTCCTACGGCGCAAGCATGGATGCGGATTTCAGCGCCAGCCGCCTGAGCCTGCTCGACCGCGGCTTTGTGTTCGCTATCGCCCATATTCGCGGCGGCGGCGAGCTGGGACAGCAGTGGTACGAAGACGGTAAGTTTTTGTGCAAGAAAAATACCTTCAACGATTATCTCGACGTCTGCGATGCGCTGCTGGCGCAGGGCTACGGCGATCCGCGTTTTTGCTACGGCATGGGCGGCAGCGCCGGCGGTATGCTGATGGGCGTCGCGGTGAACCAGCGGCCGGAGCTCTTCCACGGCGTGGTGGCCCAGGTTCCCTTTGTCGATGTCCTCACCACCATGCTCGATGAGTCGATTCCGCTGACCACCGGCGAGTTTGAAGAGTGGGGGAATCCGCAGGATGAAGCCTATTACCGCTATATGAAAAGCTACAGCCCGTACGACGGCGTGCAGGCTCAGGCGTATCCGCATTTGCTGGTCACCACGGGCCTGCATGATTCGCAGGTACAATACTGGGAGCCGGCAAAATGGGTGGCAAAACTGCGCGAGCTGAAAACCGACGATAACCTGCTGCTGCTGTGTACCGATATGGATTCCGGCCACGGCGGTAAATCCGGCCGCTTCAAAAGCTATGAAGGCGTGGCGCTGGAGTATGCGTTTCTGATTGGCCTGGCGCAGGGGACGCTGCCGGGCCAGGCGGAGGTATAGCGCCGATTACTCCCCGAGATAGTGCTTCAGCGTCAGGCGCAGCTCGGGGCTCATGCGATCCAGGTTATTAAACAGCCAGCGTAAATAGCCAGGATCGTTTTCCGCCACTTCCGAGACCGGCTTGCCGCGGTATTTGCCGAAGGTAAAGGTGGAGAGCAGCGCCGGGCGGCCGGTAATGGTCGCCATCTCCTCAGGCGTCCAGCCGGAGGTGTTGATGATATCGAGCAGCAGGGCCGCGGTGATATAGCAATCGTACAGCGCCCGGTGATGATGCAGTCCCGGTGGCGTCGCGACGCTGAGCTTGCGCGATTTATACAGCCCCATATTGCTGTACTTGATGCCTGGCCACAGGCGGCGCGCCAGCTTCATCGTGCAGATCCACTCGCCCTGCATTTCCGGCAACACCCGGCGGTCAAAGCTGGCGTTATGGGCGACATACCACGGACTGCCCATATACAGCGGCACAATCTCCTCGATCCACGGCTTATCGGCGACCATCTCTTCGGTGATATGGTGAATCGCCATCGCCTGCGGGCTGATAGGCCGGTCGGGGCGAACCAGGTGGCTCATGGGATTGGTGATGTGTCCGTCGACAATATCTACCGAGGCGATTTCAACAATGCCTCCCTGCAATCCGCAGGTTTCTGTATCGATTACGCGCAGCATGGCTCGCTCCAGGCCAAAGAAACCAGCGTAATAGAATGCGCAGGTCTTGCCAACGTGGATGTCCGCAGGGGACGGGAATTATTTCTGTTTCGGTTCATAGGGCAGGCGAGAGAGCGAAACGGAGGCCAGTCGATGGGCGATCAGACGTTCGCGAAACCAGCCGCGCAGATGCTCGGGCTGTTCTCTTTCGACTAAATCAGCCACCACCGGCATATTGTAGCGTTCTTTAAACGCGACGCCCGCCGCGGCGAGATCGACATTCACTTTGTCCATCTCCTCCTGGGATAGTTTAGCCAGGTTCTTTTCCATCGGTTTCTCCTCTGATAACGCCGCAAAAAGTACTAAGCACGCGGCAAAAAGGCAAGTCTCAGACGCTTAGCTCGACTGCGCCATTATACAGGGTTATTCTCTGTGCTACATACATAACAAAAAGGAATGACAACTATGCCAATCATCGCCGGGCGCGCGCTGCGTCTGTCTCTGTTTCTCGCCGGTTGCCTGACCGCAGCAGGCGCATCGGCCCACGCCCATCTACAACAACAGCTTCCGGCGGCCAATACCGTGGTGAACGCTTCACCGCAGGCGCTGACCCTGAACTTCTCCGAAGGCATCGAAACGCAGTTTAGCGGCGTAACCCTCACCGGGCCGCAGCAGAAGACCATCACCCTCGGTAAACCCGTCCGCAGCGACAGCAATAAGGCTCAGCTGACGGTACCGGTTGAGCAGGCGTTGACGCCGGGCGAATATACCGTTAACTGGCACGTGGTCTCCGTAGATGGCCACAAGACGAAAGGGCAATACACCTTTACCGTGAAGTAAGCCGATGCTGAGTGGAGTCTATGTCAGCTTACGCTTTATCCATTTCATTTCGCTGATCGTCGCTTTCGGCTGCGTCCTCTACGGCGCATGGTGGGCGCCGGTGGCCTTACGTCGTTTGATGATGCAGCGCTTCTATCCGCTGATGCGCTATTTATTATCAGCAAGCGCGCTGTCGGCGCTGCTGATGCTGATGGCGCAGGGCGGCTTGATGGGCAACGGCTGGCCGGACGTCTGGCAGCCGGCTATCTGGCAGGCGGTGGCCGGGACGCAGTTTGGCGGCGTGTGGGTATGGCAAATTTTACTCGCCTTTGTGGCGCTGGCGGTGGTCTGGCTGAAGCCCCGGCGACCGGGACGTTTGCTGCTGGTGCTGTTTTGCGCTCAGCTGCTGCTGCTGGCCGGCGTCGGGCATGCCGCAATGAACGATGGCTGGCTGGGGATAGTGCAGCGAACCAACCATGCGCTTCATCTGTTTTGCGTGGCCAGCTGGTTTGGCGGTCTGCTGCCGTTTATCTACTGTCTTCGCCTGGCGCACGGTCGCTGGCGGCAGGCGGCCATCTGCACCATGATGCGTTTTTCGCGCTACGGGCATCTGGCGGTTGCCGGCGCCATCGCCAGCGGCGTGGTAAATGCGCTGCTGATCCAGGGTGGACTTATCAGCACCTCGCCCTGGGGGCGTATGCTGTTGTTCAAATGTGCGCTGGTGGCGGCAATGGTGGCAATTGCGCTGGTGAACCGGTATGTTCTGGTGCCACGCATGTCGGCAGGCGGAACGCGAGCGGAGCAGCTCATCGTGCGCACCACGCAGATAGAAATTGCGCTGGGGGCGCTGGCGCTATTTGCCGTCAGCCTGTTTGCCACCTGGGAACCTTTCTGAATAAACTGGTTAAATCATGAAAAAAATCGTTCTGACAATGTTGTTACTGGCAAGTTCTGGCGCTGCGCTGGCGGCACCGCAGGTGATTACCGTAAGCCGCTTTGAGGTGGGTAAGGAGAGCTGGGCGTTTAACCGCGAAGAGGTGATGCTGACCTGCCGTCCGGGCAACGCGCTGTTCGCCATTAATCCCAGTACCCTGGTGCAGTACCCGCTAAACGACATCGCCGAACAGCAGATGAAAGACGGTAAAACCAACGCGCAGCCGATTTCTGTGATCCAGATTGACGATCCGCAGCAGCCGGGACAAAAAATGAGCCTGGCGCCCTTTATTGAGCGCGCGCAGAAGCTCTGCTGATCGCCGCCTGCATCCCGCTGTATTTACATGAAAAAAACCGCCATCCCCCGATACCGGGCGTGGCGGTTTTTTGTTGGCATCAGCAATTTTGATACGAATTATTCGTCCACTTTTGTCGCGGACTGGAAAACCTGACACGGTAAACTATTCTTATAAGGCAAGGCGACTTAGCCTGCATTAATGCCAACTTTTAGCGCACGGCTCTCTCCCAAGAGCCATTTCCCTGGACCGAATACAGGAATCGTGTTCGGTCTCTTTTTATCTGTTTTTCACAAACCGCAGATTCCATTGCAAAACCCCAGTCGCTTTTTTCGGGGCTTTTTTCTTATACCACAACAATAATTTCCTAAACATTTCTTTTACAAAAAATCGTCTGCTAACGTTTTAGTAGCTCACGGTCACCAGTACGGTATCGCTGTAGGTTCCCGCAGGCTGGTTGCTCTGGGTCGGGTTAATCTTGAGGGTGTAGTTCGCGGACTGCGCGGCGCCGGAGCCGGTTACGCTGAGATTGTTGCTTTCCGTCCAGGCGCTGCCGTTGGGCTGGTAAAACTGATACTGCAGCCAGGCGGTTGGTTGGTTCGCAATGGGCTGGCTCATCTGCCGCCAGTCGCCGACGCTGGCGTTAGTGCTGGCGAGGTTGACGGTGTAGGCCGCGTTTTTAGTGCAGCGGATGGCAAGCTGGCCGCTGTACTGGCTAAAACCGGACGGAAGGGCGGCAGAGGCAAATTCGACGTCCGGCGCGCTGTCGATATAGCAAACATTGGTCACCTTCACCGACACGTTGACCGTCGAGGTCAGGGTTCCGTTATTCGGAATACATATCTTAATGCCCAGCAGATCGAGCCCGACGTAGCAGAATCGGTACACCCAGGTGATGGTTAACACATCGGTATAGGTACCGGCGGGGACGTTGGCTCCCGGCGTGGTTCTGAAGTAGAGCGGCATGGTGCCATCGCTTGAGTTAAATAAACCCAGCAGTTCGAGCAGCGTTGTTCTGGACCAGCTAATCACGCCGCCGTCCTGATAGGCCGGCGAGCACGAGGCGTCAGAACAGACGCTATAAGGGATGGCATCGCCCGCGCCATTAAGCAGCCGCGGAACGCCGTTGCTCTTGTTGGCCGACGCCAGAGTGGCGCTTAACGTATTGGTTGAGTTCAGCGCCACCAGTTCCGGGGTGCAGTAAAACCCCGCGCCGGCCATCACGCCCTGAGGCGCGCTGTTGAGCGCAAAGGAATCGACCGGGCCGATCGCTGGCGCACTGGTTTTGATACTGCAGGCGGCCAGCGCGGTGCTGGCTTGCCCGAGCGCTAAGAGCATCGCGAATACGAGGATAATACTTTTCAACGTTATCTCCGTTGTTAAGAGGGGCAGCTGACTGGACCTATCCGCTGCGGAACCGGCGTTGAGGACGGAAGTTCGAACTGGACGCTGCATCGAAGCTCTCCGGCGTTTATTTTGACTTCGTTGTGGCGTCCAAGATGCGAGAACCAGACCACGCCGTCATAGCCCACCAGGCCGCGCTGCTTGCTGTTAACCTCCTCGACCGGCGTACCGACCGGCAGCGGTTGCCCCCTGGCATCGACGAAGACGAGGGTTGCCGAGCGCACGCGGTTCACCGGGAAATCGACCAGCGCTCCGCTGCCTTCGCGCACGGCGATGCGTTTCTCCACCGTCAGAGCTTCGGTGTCCGTTGGCAGCGGTAGCGTATCGAGAGTGACTTTCCCCGGATACCACGCCGTCGCCCACGGGATCAGCAGATGACCATTTTTATCGGTCACGCCGACTTTGCGATTTTCATAATTCACCGCAATATTCGGGTAGTTGCCGGTGGAGACGACGATAAAGGCGTCGTTAATTTGCCGGGCGAAAAACAGACTGTTATCCATCAGCACCACCGAGCCCGCGGCCTCAAACCAGCTGTGACGATCGTCGCGCGACCCGTAGTAGCCTCCGCTCAGCGTTGACACGCGGTTGATCCAGGTCAGATCCGCCTGACTGTAGTTATCGCCGCCGATCGAATGGGCGAGGTTCCAGCCCAGCCCGCCTTCTGCCGGAGCAGAGCGGCTGACGCTGATATTTTCTCCCCATTGTCCGGCGCTGGCGCGCTGGCCGCTTAGCTGGAGAGAGGTTTGCGAATCGAAAGGGATGATGACCTGCAGCATGCTGGCGTAGCTACCTTCCTGCAGATCGCGGTTGACGCTCAGGCTGAGGCTGCTGCTGAGCCACAGGCCGCGGCTCCAGGAGAGGTTCAGCAGCCGGGTGCGCGAATTATCCTCGGCTTTGATATCAAAGTAGCCAATGCTAAAAGAACCGAGGGTTCGTCCCCACGGACTCAGGCTCAGCGTGGCCTGGTCTGACTGACGGCTGAGCGTGGCGGTAGACCCATAGGTGCTAAGGTTGTCGTAGCCGGCGCTGCGGCGGATATGTTGATAGCTCACTCCCCAGCTACTGCCATAGTAAGAGTAACCCGAGGTGAACTGGTTTCCGTCTCCCTCGCCACGGCTGGCGCTGCCCGACAGGCTGAGGGTGCCCAGATTCCCCACGCCGATATCGCTGCCAATACCGGCATTGGTTAACCCTTCGCGGTCTTCGGTATGCGTCGAAAGCGTGAGCCAGTTGTTGAATCCGTAGCGATAAATAGCGCTTACCGCGCCGGCGCCATAATCGGCACTCTTGATACCGTAGTTGTTGCGCAGGGCGCCGAGGGTGAAATCAAAATCGCTCAGTCCTTCCCGCAGCAGGGTATTGGAGACATAAAAAGGGATGCTGGTGGAGACCTGGCGACCCAGAGCGTCGGTGGTCACCACGGTGGCTTCGCCGGCGCCGCTGATCCAGGGAACGTTGGTCAGCGTATAGGGGCCGCCATTGATTTGCGCAGAGCTGCTCTTATAGCCGTTAATAAACAGATCGACGCTTGAAGGAACCGCCGCGCTGCCGGATAAGTTAAGCAGCGGATATGTCACCAGATCCGGGCGAACGCTGAAGTTGCGGCTCAGGCGTAGCCCCCCCATGCGCACGGAACTACTCCACGTCAGGGCGTTACTGACCACGTCCCCGGCCTGGTAGCTAATCATTTGGTCGCTATCGCTGTACTTCCACAGGGTGTCATAGCGCATATAGCCCTGCTGCTCGTAGCCCGTCGAAGACCAGTTTTGCCGAATCACGGCGTTATTGGAAAGGACGCCCGGCGGGCCGAAAAGGCGCGTTTCGGTGAAGGTGCTGGTGGTTTGCGAACCGCCGGATGAAAAGAGGCTGTAAGCGTCGTAGTTAAATAAAATTCCCGGGCTGCTTATCGCGGTCTGGCCAGGTTGTTCCGTGGTCCCCCCGATGTGCTGCTCGGGGAGCCATTTGTCCGGAACCTGGAGCTTGAGGATCTGCCCCGGCTGGTCATATTCCACTTTCACCGAGGGGAGCGTCGTCACATCAACCAGCGCGTCGCCGGTCTGCAGGGGAATATGCGCTTGCTGCAACACGCTGGCCGCGATCCAGTAGTGGCCAGCGTTGACCTTTACCGGAACGGCGTCGGCAAGAATATTGCCGTTGACCGATACGCTGAGGTACAGCTCGTACTCCTGCTTTTCGCCGTAGGATGCCGCAGGCGCAGGCAGGGAATCATAGGTCGCGGCGCAGGCCGTTACCGACGCCATCGCCAGCAGCCCACCGGACGCCGTCCTTTTCAGATCTCTCATTTTTAACGATTCGCCGGAATTTCCACCGCCTGACCGTTATCCGTTAATTTCGCGAACAGATGCATTCCTGAAGGCACGGAAGCGTTTCCGGCGCTCGGGAAACAGCTCTTTTTCTGCGCCAGAACGTAGCCGAGAAGACCATTAGCCTGGGGAATGCGCCCCTTGCCGCTCGCGTTCGCCCAGTAAACCGCGCTGAGGCGCGCGTGCTGATTGCCTCTGTTTTCGATGCACAGCGTCTGGCGGTTATTTTGCTGCGAGAGCGACCAGCGCAGCGTGGCCCTTACCGGTTCGACTGAACCCGCGTTCTTTAGCGGCGTGACGCCCTGCCCATAGGTAAACAGCGGCAGGACATAGCGCATGCGCATTTTCAGCCCGGCGGCGTTCTGTTCCGTCTGCGCCGCGGGTTGCGCGGCAGGGATCTCATCGATAACAATGCGATAGGACTGCTCTTTGCCGTTTGCGATGGGGGCGACGCGCATGAGCCGCACCAGCTGGCGCTGCCCCGGCGCTACCGTGGTAAAAGGCGGGCTGGCGACAACATCCCGCTGATCGGCGTAGACGTCTGCTGATGCTTTTTGATCCCAGGCAAACACGCGCAGCTGCAAATTAACCGGCGCGCTGCCGCGATTCTCCAGCCACAGTTCAGACCCTGTTTCGTGGCTTTCGATCGTTTGAAATATCGGCCATACCAGAACGGAGCTGGCGGCCAGCACGGATGAGGGAAGCAATAAAGCGAATATAAACGGCGCAAATCTACAGCGAATCATAGTTAACCTGTGAATTATCTAATAGGTCAGCGTGACGGTGACCGTGTCGGTATAGGAGCCCACCGCCGGGAAGCCATTCGTGGCAAAAAGGCGGCCATAAACCGTATAGGTTTGCGTGGTGCTCGGAAAGGATGCGACGCTCAGGGCCAGCGTACTGCTGCCCCAAACGTTAGCGCGGTTGGCGTCCTGATAAAGCTGGTACGCCAGCGTGCTGCTGTTGCCGTTCGACATGTAGCGCTGAGTGGCTGAGCCGCCGTTGACGCCATAGTCGAGGGCGATTGAAATAGCGGTGCCGGGCGTGCAGGTCACGATGATGGAACCTGCGCCGGCGGTACTGGCGACATCCACGTTGCTGTAAAGCGATGACAGGGTGCCAAAATTCAGCGTGCCGAAGTCCGTCGTTTGGGAGCCGTCCCCGGCGCCCAGCGCGCAGCCTGCGGTTATCTGCGCGGAGACTTTGAACGTCTTTTGGGCAACGGCGGCATGGGCGCCCGAGGTAAAAAGCAGAAGTAATGTAAGCCACTCTGGTCGAAGCATGACGCCCATTTTCCTTATGCGGTTACCAGGCTAAGGTCGCGGTGACAATGTCGTCATACACATCGGCTGTCGGCGCGTTGACGCTCTGGTCTTCGGGGCGAATGCGGGCAAAAACAGGAATCGCCTGTGGATTCCCTGTGCCAACGATAGGTATCGTGCCGCCAGGCAGGATTTCGTTATTGCGGGCGGCATCCGAATAGAGCCGATAGGCAATCTGCTGGGTGCCACCGGCGTTTTTCATATAGCGCAGCGCAGCATCGCCAGACTGGCCGCCGTCAAGCGTCAGGGTCGAGGCAAGATCCTCGGTGCAGGTCACGGTTAGGGCGCTTCCGCCGCCGCTGCCGGTGATCTCCGCATCAATGGAGTTGGCTAAATCGCCATAGGAGCCGAAATTAATGTTGCCCCAGCGGTTGTTTTCGCCATTGCGGACATTCGATACGCTGCATCCGCTGCCGAGCGTCACCTGGACGCCAATCTGGCCGCTTAAGGTTCCCGCTGCAGAAGCCGGTTGAAGAATAACTATGGCGCTCAGTAAGCCGCCCAGGAGACTGCGCGAGATCGTTGTGACGTTCATAGAGAACCTCTTAGTGGAAAGCCGCTGAAGAAAAACAACAATGTAGCGATAGACGTTGGTCACCGATTAAGTGCCGCGGTTTTGTTGGTTAACGTATAACTACTCCTGCAAGATATGTGTAATTTTGTATTTATGGCTGGTTATGTGTTTTTTATTGGATTGTTGTTCTGTATTTATGCCTTTTATGTGGATGCAAACTCTTTTTGTTAATTAATTGTTGGTGTTATGTTTTTTAATTGTGTTTTGAAGGGGCGTGAAAATAGGGCGATTTTTTCTTAAATCACAATCTGGCGCAAAGTTTGCAACAAAAAATCTGGACAAAAAGGCGGGTATAGACACTGGAGGCGCCGTTGAGCAAGGGCGAGGAGAAAACACCTGCACAAAATCAGGCCCATAGTGCAGGTGAACTTTACGGGCCAACATCGGAAGTGACCCAGTATACACATTTGTATGACAAATGAAATAATAGATAAGAGACGGTTTTTCACTTTTTTGGCGGTTATTCTTCTGACCGCGCTATGGGTTATTGTCAGGGAGGCGAAGGGGGCGAACGAGGGCGTGAAAATAATGGGCAACGATTTATTCTGGCGCCACAAAAGAGGGGTACAGCCATGTTTCCAGAAAGCTCACCAGAAACCATATTTGTCCGCTAAAAATAAACCACAGAGCAGCGGTCAAAATAATCAACAGGATAGCCAGCAGGAGTAATTCTGTTTTGCTCATAACTTCACTAGCCGTCCGCAAGGAGTACAACGAAGTTATGATAGTAACTAAAGCGCCGTTGAAGATGCAAACGCCGTTGTGCTAAACGGCGTTGGCGAAGCGGCGGGAGAGCTAATCCATGAGTATCGCCATCTGAGCGGCCATATCATCCAGCAGCTGGAAGCGGCGACGATATTCGGCGCGTTTCTTACTGGCGATGCTCTCAAGCGTCTTTCTTTCCAGCTGCAGCGGCAGGCGCCAGCGCCAGGCGCCGTCGGCGACCCCATCGATAGAGTGCCAGAACTCGTTATAGCTGGCGTGAAAATGGCGCCCTTTACTCAGCCGATAGCGCAGCGCGCGGAAGACGTGGCCGCTGTCGCTGACCCCGTAAATGTGATGAATGTTGCAACGCGCCGCCATTAACCAGATAAATTCCATCAGCAGGCGTTTCGGGAACAGGCCGTAACAGGCGCGGGTCGCCCGTTTAATCACTTCGTGCGGAACGGTGCTGCGCGGCCCCTGCAGGCCGCCGATAGTCAACTGCCATTGCTCCTGCTGGCGGGTGACGCTAAAGGTCGCGCTGGCAAGCACAATCTCATCGCTATCGCGCAGCCACAGCGTCGTTTCGCCCTCGCGTTCGGCTTTGCCCGCCGAGGAGGCGGAGAGCGTAAACCGGCTGTCGTCTTTGCCTGTCAGCTCAAGCAGCGGCACATCTTTCGCGGCGGTCATGGCCCCGGCGAGGCGCGAGGCGCCCAGGGAATCAACGAACTGATAGTGGCTGATAATGGCCTGAGCGCGCTGGCTGGCGTTTAACCCGCGGGTTAAATACTGGCGATGGACTTTGCCCGGCAGCGTCACCTGAGCGGCGAGCAGCTGATTGAAATCCGCACGCGCCGACAGGCTCTCCAGCATGCTGCGCGTTGGCGCATAAAATAATGCCGTGCGCAGTAAAAACTTAAGCCGGTAATGACGTTGTTGCCAGATGGGGGCGGGTGTGATCCGGCCCATCACCAGATCGGCAATGAGATTTGGGCGTCGCTCAACTACGCTGGCTGAATGCAGGCTGTTATCCGTCACGATGAATACCTCGGTGTTATTTAGCCTCTATTCTATGGATATATCGTGGGGAGCTTAATGCCCGGCCGGACTATATTTGGCTTTCGTTTAAAATCGATTGAGGTGCCAATTTACGGGCGGTGAAGCCGCAGGGTTTTCCTATAATTATGCGAGGAGGACGAAATATGTATCAGCGTATTTACGGTTGCGACTGGCGTAATATCTGGCTGGTGGGCGACCTGCACGGCTGTTTCGCACGCCTGATGGCGGCCCTTCGTGAGCGCAAGTTTGACCCTTACCAGGATCTGCTTCTTTCGGTGGGCGATCTGATCGATCGTGGGCCACAAAGCGCGGAGTGTCTGGATTTACTGCGCTATCGCTGGGTTTACGCGGTGCGTGGAAACCATGAACAGATGGCGCTGGAGGCGCTTGCCGACGGCGATATGAGGCTCTGGGAGATGAACGGAGGCGACTGGTATACGCAGCGTGCGGCGAGCCAAAAGCAACGCCTTACGGCGCTTATTGCCCGCTGCCGCCGACTGCCGCTGATTATTGAACTCCACAGCGGTGAGCAGGTGCACGTGATTGCCCACGCTGATTACCCCGCCGCGGTTTATCGCTGGCAGCGCGTTGTTGATGAGCACCAGGTGCTGTGGCGTCGGCAGCGTCTTACCGACCACCTCGCCGGGCGTCACGGCGCGATTGCCGGCGCTGACCATTTCTGGTTCGGCCATACGCCGCTGAAACGACGCTACGACAGCGATAACCAGCACTATATCGATACGGGGGCCGTGTTTGGTGGAGAGCTAACCCTGGTGGCGCTACAGCTGGCAGGCTAAAAATCGCTGTATTCTCGGGCGGGAAGCCAGAAACTATCGATAAAATCTTCTACCGGAAAGCAGCCGCCGTGGCGTATCCGCTGATCGTCCATGGCCGTTGTGCACTGCCGCTCGTTATCGTAAACATCGACAACGATATCTTCACAGCCGCCGTCCAGGTAACAAATAAACAGCACTAAGGCAAACATCCGAGCCTCATATCCTGAAAAACATAGCGTTAAGTGTAGGAGATGACGGAGAAGCGGGGAAATAAATAACCCGTCTCAGGCGACGGGTTCAATTGAGTCAGGCGAGGCGCATGACCCAGGCATCGGACTGGCGATCGTAGTGCTTACGGTAGAGGACGGAATGTTCACCATCAAGTATGGCGGGTACGCTGGTATCCGCGTCCCATGCATCAAGCTGCATGCATAAATCCGGATCGGATTTGCAGGGGATGCTTAACGTTCGCTCTCCCTGCTGTTCGCCGTGCAGTTCGGCGTCGTCTATCTCAAACGCGCCGATACGTACGTTAGTTTTGGCCATAAATTCACCCCGTTTGTCTGCTGAGTTGTGGTACGACCAGTTAAGGCCGCCATTTTTCAGCGTAGACAAACGGGCGTAAAGCGCCAGTGAAAAAATGCTGTTTTTCGACGCGCCATCACGCTTTTTTGCTAAAAAGCTTACCGTCACGCACCAGTTCGCGGGGATAGCTATTTTTTAAACGCGACCCGACTTTTTTCGCCAGCCCGATCGGCGCGCCCTGATAGGTGACAATCGCATCATCCTTCTGCGGGAGCGTTTCAGGATAGATATCGCGACCGCGATACCACTCTTCCGCTTCGGCCTCCGTCAGCGCCAGGGGAGCGGCCGGCGCGGCAAGCGCAATCACCGCTTCGTGCTGCCAGCGGTAGCCTTTGTTATGGGTTTCGGCGAGCCGGATGCCGATGCGGGAAAAGCGCACTTTGCCGAATAACGCTTCGAGCGCCTGTGGGAATAACCAGATTTCTTTATCGCGCTGCCAGAGCGTATGGTCGGCGGTCCACTGCAAACCGACGGCGGCGGCGGCGGCAATTACGGCGGCGGATTCGCGGGTTTTAAGCGGCGTGAAGGGGAATTTCCCCACTTTATAACCCGGCGCCGGGAGCGGATCGATGGCCGCGGTTTTACGTAAACGGGCGACGAAGAACCCTTCGCAGTCAAAAATTTGCGGGAAGACGTGCAGGAAGCCCTCCTCGGTGAGGGCTTCGCTGGCCTGCGGGAACAGTGAGCCGAGCGGCAAGACTTCTACCGCCTGCGGATAGCGCGCCAGCAGCCCGTTGACCACCTCTTCGTTTTCTTGCCGGTTCAGGGTACAGGTGGAGTAAACCAGCGTCCCGCCGGGGCGAAGGGCGTGAAACGCGCTGTCAATCAGCTCGTGCTGGGTCACCGCAATTTCCGCGTTGCTTTCCGGCGACCAGTTTTTCAGCGCATCGGGATCTTTACGTACTACCCCTTCGCCGGAGCAGGGGGCGTCGAGCAGGATCGCGTCAAAGCATTCCGGCAGCGCGGCGCCGAATACCCGACCATCGAAATGGGTCAGCGCCACGTTGCTGATTCCACAGCGGCTGATGTTGGCGTGCAGGACTTTAACCCGGCTGGCGGAATATTCATTGGCCAGAATGCCGCCTTCATTACCCATGCGGGCGGCGATTTGCGTGGTTTTAGAACCCGGCGCGGCGGCGACGTCCATCACCCGCTTCGGCATCTGGCCGTCGGCAAACAGCGCGGCGACCGGCAGCATGGAGCTGGCTTCCTGAATGTAAAACAGCCCGCTAAGGTGCTCGGCCGTGCTGCCCAGCGGCAGGTCGTCTTCATCTTCACGCTCGATCCAGAAACCCTCTTCGCACCACGGAACCGGCGTGAGCTGCCAGCGGTAGGGGGCGACCAGCTGCAAAAAATCAGCCACCGTGATTTTCAGCGTATTGACGCGAATGCTTCGCCGCAGCGGGCGCTGGCAGGCGGCGATAAAGTCGTCAAAAGAGAGATGCGTCGGCATTGCCGCACGCATTTGAGCGAGGAATTCTTCAGGAAGATAGACAGCGTTTTGAGCCACGGGGAGCGCACCACAACGAAAAAAGGGGGCGTAGTTTACCATAAAGGCTCCGGCGGCGGACACCGGAGCCTGTTATGCTTAGCGCGGCAGGGCGGTGCCCCATTCGCGCCACTCTTTCGGTTCGCTCTCCAGCAGCAGGAAGTGTTTGCCATCCTGCGCTTTCGGCGCCAGCGGCGTACCCGGAGGCGTCGCAAACGCGATGCCGCCGCGAATGAACTGATTAAAGGTACCGGTTTTCACCACCCCGCCAATCAGGCCAAAGTCGAGGCTATAGCCGGAAGCCAGCCAGAATACCGAGTTGTTGCGCACCAGATACTGATAACGCTTGCTGATACGCAGCTGTACCATCACGCGATCCGACATCGAACCGAGCATCAGACCGGTCACCGTGCCGACTTCGAGCCCGCGGAACAGCACCGGCGTGCCGATACCCAGCGAACCCGCTTCCGGTACTTCGACGATAATGCTCAGGCCGTCGATATAACGTGAATCGCTGATCGTGGTTTCCTGTATTTCGAAATCACGGCGCGGCGCACCGCGTCCCGGCTCGACGTTGATATAGGCCTGGAAAAGGGTATCCAGATGTTCGACGCCCGCCGCGGATATCTGCGGCGTAATCACCGAGAAACGCGTCCCGGCGCGGGCAAAAGTATTGACGTATTCCGGGTAGAGAACCGCTTTCGCCTGCACTTCGTTTTTCGCGGTAATTAAATTCAGCGACTGGATCTGGCCAATATCAATCCCCAGGTAGCGAATTGGCATCCCTTCGGCGATTTTACCGGCGTCGAAGGCGTGCAGGGTTATCTGCCCACCCACCGCGCGGGCGGCGGTTTCTGACGCATACAGCACGCGTTTGTTATCGATCCGCGCGCTGGCGCTGGCGCCGCTGAGATTATCAAAGCTAATCGCGCCCTTCAGCGCGCGGGAGAGGGGGGATGCCTGTACCGTCAGGCCGCTGCCGTTAAGCTGCACTTTCGCGCCGCCTTCGGCCCAGAACACGCTGTTGCTGGTCAGCAGATGGCGATATTCCGGCTTGATATGGATATTGATCTCAAAGGCGTTCTTGCGCGGCTGCACGGTGATGATTTCCCCGACCGCAAATTTACGGTACAGCACCACGGAGCCTGCCTGCACGTCCGGCAGCGTCTCGGCTGAGAGCGTAAGCGTGGTGGTCGGCAGATCGCTCATACTGTTTTCCAGCGCCTTTTCCTGGTTCGCGTACAACGGATAGCGGCTTTGCATCGCCCCTTTGTCGCCCGGGATAACGCGGATCCCGCCGCTGACCCATTCGCTGGCGCTGGCCCCGAGGAACTCCACGCCATCGATGCCGACTTTAACGTCGATGCGGCTGTTGACCACGAATTTGCTATCGCCGCGTACCAGAGAACGGTACTCCGGCATCACCGCCACCTGGAACGTGACGCCATCGGCGTTCAGCTTGCGTTCCAGAACCTGGCCAATCTGCACGCCGTGCAGAATCAGCGGCTGCCCGGCGTCGATGCCGTAGCTTTCCGGCGCGGTGAGCGTGACGGTCGCGACATCCGGCTCTTCCAGAATGGATTTATCGGCAGGCAGCACCGCAAACTGGTTGCGGGGTTCACCCTCGCCGGGGACCAGCTCGAAGGTGGTGCCGGTCAGCAGGGCGCTGACGTTGGGGTTATCCAGCGAGATTTTTGGCTTCTTCATCTGAATAAGCGTCTTCTCGCGCAGCAGGCTGACGACGCTCGGGTCGACGGTCATTTCGCCGGTCACTTTCCCGTCGCCATTGAGATTCAGCTTACTGAGCTGGCCGACCTCCAGGCCCTGGTACATCAGCGGCGTAGAGCCCGCTTTTAAGCCTGCGCCATCCGGGAGATCCAGTTTAACCACCACGCCGCGCTGGCTGTGCGCCAGGTCTTCGTATAAGTGATAGTCCGTGTTTTGCTGAGCCTGTGGAGAATCATCCGGGGAATCAAAGGCGATAGCGCCGTTCACCAGCGCCGAGAGGCTGTCCAGCTGGACTTTCGCTCCGCTCAGGCTGACGTCCGCCTTCACGCCGGATACGTTCCAGAAACGGCTCTCTTTTTTCACCAGGTTAGTGAAACGCCGCTCGATCAGCACATCAATGGTGACGCCCTGATTGTTCGGATTAATGGCGTAGTCATATACCCGGCCGACCGGAATCTTACGGAAGTAGACCAGCGAGCCGCTGGTTAACGAACCCAAATCCGCTGACTTGAGATGAATCATCAGCTCGCCGTTATTGATGTGGTACTTCGGCTGGGTATCGAGGGCGACAAAGTGATCCTCGGGCTCGCCCTGGCCGGGCATCATGCCGATATAGTTACCGCCCACCAGCGCATCCAGGCCGGACACGCCAGCAAGCGAGGCTTTCGGCGTCACCAGCCAGAACTGCGTCTCCTTGCGCAGCGCATCTTTCATATCGCCCTTGACGCTGGCGGAAACCTCAATTTTGCTCAGATCTTTACTCAGCGAGATGTTCTCCACCGTACCGACTTCTACCCCCTGATAGCGGATAGGCGTGCGGCCAGGAACGATACCGTTAGCGGACTGGAAGTCGATAACGATCGTCGTACCGCGATCCTGGTAGCTGGTCCATATCAGCCAGCCGGCAATCAGCAGCGCGATGACCGGCAGCAGCCAAAATGGCGAGATACGGCGTTTAGTTTTAATTTTGGCTTCAGTCGGCGAAGCGGGCGTTTCCTGACTCATGTGCGTCCCAAAGTAAGCGGCTGTCCAGCCATTCAACAGCAAGGATAGTTAATATTACCGCGGCGCCAAAATAGACCGCGGCGGGCCCCATCGTAAACGCGAGGAGCTGATCGCGGTTGATCAGCGACATGGTTAATGCGATGACAAAAAGATCCAACATAGACCAGCGGCCGATCCAGGTAATCAGCCGCAGTAGCAGGATGCGGGTACGTAATCCCTGTTCACACTTGAATTGTATGCTGACCAGCAGCGTAAACAATACAATTACTTTGGTGAATGGGACCAGAATACTGGCGATGAACACGACGCCGGCGATAGCGACGTTGCTGCTGGCCAGCGACATAATGCCGGAAAGGATGGTGTCATCCTGACGCGCGCCGTTGACGTAGATAATCGAGATCGGCAGCAGGTTGGCAGGCAGCAGGAAAACCATTGACGCAATCAGCGCAGCCCAGCTCTTTTGCAGGCTCTGGCGGCGTCTGTGGCGCAGGGGAGTGTGGCAGCGACGGCAGCGGCCGCGCGAATCGCGATGGCCGGTATAATGGCAGCCGAGGCAAACCTGCAGGTTTTCATCCGGCCGCAGCGCCGGGCGCTGGGGGTAAAAACGCTCCCAGAGCTCCTCAACGTTCATATGGATAAGCGTCAGGATACTGAGCAGGGTGAGGGAGATATAGGCGATAAGCCCGATGCCCGGCTGCAGGAAGGCGTAATCCTGCACCTTAATGGAGGCGACGCCGATGCCGACCAGGTAAATATCCAGCATCACCCACTCTTTGAGCCGCTCCAGCATCAGCAGTATCGGGCGCAGATTCATGCCCAGCACGTTGCCCAGCCACAGATAGGCGATTGAGACCACCAGCAGCACCGGCGCCACGACCGCGCAAAATAGCACCATCGCCGCCGTGAGCGGATCGCCCTGGCCGGTCATTTGCCAGATGCCCTGAAGGACGTTAGCGTCGATACGCACGCCCAGCAGATGCAAACGCAGCAGCGGTTCGCTCCAGGCAAAAGGCATCAGCAGCAGCATCGCGATTGCCATGCTGCCCAGCCGGGTAAGCGACCAGTCGCGGCCATCGCGCACTTTGGCGTTGCAGCGGGGACACCAGGCGCTTTGATTCTTTTTTAGGACCGGTAAACGAAACAGCAGGTCGCACTGCGGACAGCGCTGATAGTGAGCGTGCTCAACGGGGGCGCTGACCGAGTAGACGACCATTTTTTTTGCTGGCGTAATCCTGGGTGTTTTTAGTGGCATTTATAGCTTACAGAAATGAGTGTATCTCTCTATCTTAACTCAGGAATGAATTCATCTTGAGCATGAATGCATTTAAAGCTTATTTTATTAGGCTGTAAGTGTAAGGTAGTAAGACAACTAAGCGACCAAATAATGAACAAATCAGAATTCTACGCGGATTTGAACCGCGATTTTCAGGCGTTAATGGCAGGCGAAACCAGTTTTCTGGCGATGATTTCAAATACCAGCGCGCTGCTGTTCGAGCGGCTGACCGACGTGAACTGGGCCGGTTTCTATCTTCTGGAAGGTGACACGCTGGTGCTTGGCCCGTTCCAGGGCAAGCTGGCCTGCGTGCGGATTCCGGTCGGACGCGGCGTATGCGGGACTGCCGTCGCGCAGAATTGCGTGCAGCGGGTAGAGGATGTTCACGCGTTTGATGGGCACATCGCCTGTGACGCCGCCAGTAATTCGGAAATTGTCTTCCCGTTACGGGTGAACAATCAAACTATCGGCGTCCTGGATATCGATAGCACGGCGCATTCCCGCTTCACCGCTGAAGATGAGCAGGGACTGGCAGAACTGGTCGCGCATCTGGAAAAACTCATTTCTGCGACTGATTATCAAAAAATATTCACCCGCGTCGCAGGATAATCAACGGATAACGTAGCATTTACCGATGACGTCATTATAATGACGCCTGTTCATGCCTGCGGCTTGTTGGCTACGTCCGTTGTAATCAGGAAATTTCATGGAAAATCAACCTAAGTTGAATAGCAGTAAAGAAGTCATTGCGTTTCTGGCCGAACGTTTCCCTCAGTGTTTTAGCGCTGAAGGCGAAGCTCGCCCCCTGAAAGTCGGTATTTTTCAGGATCTCGTTGAGCGCGTTGGCGGAGAGATGAATCTCAGCAAAACCCAACTTCGCGCTGCTTTGCGTCTTTATACTTCGAGCTGGCGCTACCTGTACGGCGTTAAGCCTGGCGCAGTCCGCGTTGACCTTGACGGCAACCCGTGCGGCGAACTGGAAGAGCAGCACGTCGCTCATGCCCGTCAGCAGCTTGAAGAAGCAAAAGCCCGCGTCCAGGCGCAGCGCGAAGCGCAGCAGGCCAAAAAACGCGAAGCCGCTGCCGCAGCAGGCCAGCCGGAAGAGGGGGCACGTCGCGAGCGTAAACCGCGTCCTCAGCCTCAGGCGCGTCGTAAAGACGGCGCTGAGCAGCGTAAACCTCGCCCGGCAGCAGCAGCCAAAGCGCCGCGCGAAGAGCGTCATACCCCTGTATCAGATGTGTCTGTATTGACCGTTGGCCAGGCACTGAAGGTGAAAGCAGGCAATAATGCAATGGACGCCACCGTCCTGGAAATCACCAAAGATGGCGTTCGTGTACAGCTGACTTCTGGTATGTCAATGATTGTACGCGCAGAACACCTGGTGTTCTGAAACGGAGGCCGGGCCAGGCATGAACAAATTCTTTAAGCTCACCGCGTTGGCGGGCCTGCTGGTAATCGCAGGCCAGTCGTTCGCCGTGGACGATATCACCCGGATCGATCAAATCCCCGTGCTGAAAGAAGAGCCGCAGCACGCGACGGTGAGCGAGCGCGTCACATCGCGCTTTACCCGCTCTCACTACCGGCAGTTCGATCTTGATAATGCCTTTTCGGCAAAAATTTTCGATCGCTACCTGAACCTGCTCGACTACAGCCATAACGTGCTGTTAGCCAGCGACGTGGCCCAGTTTGCCGCGAAAAAGAATCAAATCGGCGATGAGCTGCGCAGCGGGAAGCTGGACGTTTTTTACGACCTGTATAACCTGGCGCAGAAGCGTCGATTTGAGCGTTATCAATATGCATTGAAAGTGCTGGAACGTCCGATGGACTTTACCGGCAATGACAACTTCAACCTTGACCGCAGCAAGTCTCCCTGGCCGAAAGATGAGGCCGAGCTGAATGCGCTGTGGGATGCCAAGGTGAAGTTTGATCAGCTCAGCCTCAAGCTGGCTGGCAAAGATGATAAAGAGATTCGCGAGACCCTAACCCGTCGCTACAAGTTTGCCATTCGCCGTCTGGCGCAAACCAATAGCGAAGACGTTTTCTCGCTGGCGATGACCGCCTTTGCGCGTGAAATCGACCCGCATACGAACTATCTCTCTCCGCGCAATACCGAACAGTTCAACACCGAAATGAGCCTGTCTCTCGAAGGTATCGGCGCGGTACTGCAGATGGATGACGACTACACGGTGATCAACTCACTTGTGGCCGGTGGTCCTGCGGCGAAGAGTAAATCCATCAGCGTGGGCGACCGTATCGTTGGCGTTGGCCAGCCGGGTAAAGGCATGGTTGATGTCATCGGCTGGCGTCTTGATGATGTCGTGGCGCTGATCAAAGGTCCCAAGGGCAGCAAGGTTCGTCTGGAAATTCTCCCGGCGGGTAAAGGCGCGAAAACGCGGATTGTGACCCTTACGCGCGAACGCATTCGTCTTGAAGACCGCGCGGTTAAGATGTCAGTCAAAACCGTCGGCAAAGAGAAGGTTGGCGTGCTGGATATTCCGGGTTTCTATGTTGGCCTGACGGACGACGTCAAGGTTCAGCTGCAGAAACTGGAGAAACAGAACGTTAGCAGCATCGTTATCGATCTGCGCAGCAACGGCGGCGGGGCGCTGACCGAAGCGGTTTCGCTTTCTGGCCTGTTTATTCCATCCGGCCCGGTTGTCCAGGTTCGCGATAATAACGGTAAGGTGCGTGAAGACAGCGATACCGACGGCGTGGTGTACTACAAAGGCCCGCTGGTGGTGCTGGTCGACCGTTTCAGCGCCTCGGCTTCTGAAATTTTCGCCGCCGCGATGCAGGACTATGGCCGCGCGCTGATCGTCGGTGAGCCGACCTTTGGCAAGGGGACCGTCCAGCAGTATCGTTCGCTGAACCGCATTTACGATCAGATGCTGCGCCCTGACTGGCCGGCGCTGGGGTCCGTACAGTACACCATCCAGAAATTCTACCGTATTAACGGCGGGAGTACTCAGCGCAAGGGTGTGACGCCGGACATCATGATGCCGACCGGAACCGAAGAGCGTGAAACCGGCGAGCAGTATGAAGATAACGCGCTGCCGTGGGATAGCGTCAATGCGGCAACCTTCGTGAAGTATGGTGACCTGACGCCGTTCGGAGCCGAGCTGCTGAAGCGCCACGATGCGCGTATCGCCAAGGATCCTGAGTTCCAGTACATCATGAAGGACATTGCTCGCTATAACGCGATGAAAGACAAACGCAACATCGTCTCCCTGAATTACGCGCAGCGTGAAAAGGAGAATGAAGAAGATGATGCAATTCGTCTGGCCCGCGTTAACGATCGCCTGAAACGCGAAGGCAAGCCGCTACTGAAAAAACTGGAAGATCTGCCGAAGGATTACCAGGAGCCTGACCCGTATCTTGATGAAACGGTTCATATTGCGCTCGACCTGGCCCATGAGGAAAAGGATCGGCCAGCGGTCGAGCCTCCGGCCAGTAAATAATCCCCCAACGGGCACACTAAGTTGTGCCCGTTTTCTTTCTCGCCTTTCCCAACGTTCATTGCCTGATTTCAACAAAATGTCAACGCTTTTGCCCAGCGTCAGCAATATGCTACAAAATGTAAAGTTGTGTCTTTATCGTGACTTAGCGGGGCCTGATGGTTGAAAATTGGTGTTCTACCCATACCATGTGGGTAATCGCATAGTGCGTTTTGTTAAATCGAGGTTAAAAGAAAATTATGATGCGAATCGCGCTTTTCCTGCTGACCAACCTGGCAGTGATGGTGGTGTTCGGGCTGGTGCTGAGCCTGACGGGAATTCAGTCAAGCAGCATGACCGGGCTGCTGATCATGGCCCTGTTGTTTGGTTTCGGCGGCTCAATCGTTTCGCTGCTGATGTCGAAATGGATGGCGCTGAAATCGGTGGGTGGGGAAGTCATTGAGCAGCCGCGTAACGAAACCGAGCGCTGGCTGATGAATACCGTCGCGCAGCAGGCGCGCCAGGCGGGTATCGCTATGCCGCAGGTCGCTATCTACCATGCGCCGGATATTAACGCCTTCGCGACCGGCGCGCGCCGCGATGCGTCGCTGGTGGCGGTCAGTACCGGGCTGCTGCAGAACATGAGCCGTGATGAAGCGGAAGCGGTTATCGCCCATGAGATTAGCCACATCGCCAACGGTGATATGGTCACCATGACGCTGATCCAGGGGGTAGTGAACACCTTCGTTATCTTTATCTCGCGCGTTATCGCGCAGATTGCGGCGGGCTTCCTCGGCGGCAACCGCGATGAAGGTGAAAGCAGCAACGGCAACCCGCTGATCTACTTTGCGGTCGCCACGGTGCTGGAGCTGGTATTTGGTATTCTGGCCAGCATCATCACTATGTGGTTCTCCCGCTACCGCGAGTTCCATGCGGACGCCGGTTCAGCGAAGCTGGTAGGGCGTGAGAAAATGATCGCCGCGCTGCAGCGTCTGAAAACCAGCTATGAGCCGCAGGAGGCCAGCAGCATGATGGCGTTCTGCATTAACGGCAAAGCGAAATCCATGAGCGAGCTGTTTATGACTCACCCGCCGCTGGATAAACGTATTGAAGCCCTGCGTAGCGGCGAATACTTGAAATAACCGTCGCGCCTGGCCCTGAAAACAAAAATCCGCAACCTTCGGGCTGCGGATTTTTTTATGCCGGTTTTTGCGTTACAGCCTGACGCGCGGCTGCGTGACGCGTAGCCCGCTGACGGCGGCCGCGACGACGGCAAACGTTCCGGCCAGCAGAAGCGCGGTATGGGTTCCGCTATTGCCCAGCAGGTTAAACAGCAGCGCCACCAGCGCGGCGCCAGTGCTCTGTCCAAGCAGGCGCGCGGTCCCCAGCATGCCGCTTGCGCCGCCGCTGCGATGAGCCGGCGCTGACGAGACGATGGTGTGATTGTTGGGGGACTGGAACAGACCAAAGCCCGCGCCGCAGAGCGCCATTCGCCAGATAATATCCAGGTCCGACGGCGCGGAGGGCAGTAAAGCCAGGCCGAACAGGCCGCAGGCCATGATGATTAGACCCATCGCGCCCAGCAGCCCGGCGTGAACTTTCTCAATCAAATATCCCGCCAGCGGCGCCATGACCATAGTGGCCAGCGGCCACGGCGTCAGGAGCAGACCGGTTTCTACCTCGCTACGCCCCATCATTGACTGCAGGAAGAACGGCAGCGAAACCATCGCCAGCATCTGGGCGCAAAAAGAGCATATCGACGTACAAATTGACAGAGAGAATAGCGGAATGCGCAGCAGGTCAACCGGCAGCAGGGGGACCGGCATTTTGAGCTGGCGGCGGACAAAAAAGAACCCGACGACCAGCATGGCCATAACCTCCGCCGCAACCAGCGCGCCTGACTGACCCTGAGCGAACCCGCCGAGGGCGGTAATCAGTAAGCCAAAAGTGAGGGCATTCATGATGGCGCTCGGCAGGTCGAAGCGGGTGACCTTGCTGCGGCCGGTGTTAGCAGGCAGATAGCGCATCGCGAGAAGCAGTGAAATAATCCCCAGCGGAACGTTAATCAGAAACAGCCATTGCCATGAAGCCATTGAGAGAATCGCGGCGGCGATGGTCGGCCCCGCCGCGGAGGAGACGGCCACCACGAAAGAGTTGATCCCCATCCCGCGGCCGAGAAAGCGCTGAGGATAAATCAGGCGAATCAGCGCGGTGTTAACGCTCATCAGCGCCGCGCCGCCGAGCCCCTGCGCCACGCGCGCCAGGGTCAGCATTTCCAGGCTTCTGGAGAGCGCGCAGGCCAGTGACGTGAAGGTAAAAAGCACCAGGCCGATTTTATAAATACGCCGGTAGCCGACCATATCGCCGAGGAAAGAGAGCGGCAGCAGCGCGATAACGATAGCAATTTGGTAGGCATTAACTATCCAGATTGAAGAGGCCGGGGATGCGTTTAAATCGCTGGCGATGGTCGGCAGGGCGACGTTGGCGATAGCGCCGTCCAGCACCGCCATCGCCAGGCCTAATACAATGGTCAGAATGGCGCCGTAACGCTGCGGTAAAGGCAGCCCATCGGAGATGTTTTTATCCATGTGAAGTCTGTATCTTATCGGGAACTATTAACTGGTTAATAATTTTAGCATTGATTATTCAGCGGCATGTCGCAGATTTGTAACGAATCGGCAGAAGAACGATTGCGGGTAACGGGATGCGAATTTATAATAAAAACCGGTTCTAATTTTTATAAAACAGTTGCGATGAGGTGATAAATGGCAGTTGCAGATTTGGATAAACAGCCAGATTCTGTCTCTTCGGTATTGAAGGTTTTTGGCATTCTGCAGGCGCTTGGCGAAGAGCGTGAAATTGGCATTACCGAACTGTCCCAGCGCGTCATGATGTCAAAAAGCACCGTTTATCGCTTTTTGCAGACCATGAAATCGCTGGGATACGTAGCTCAGGAAGGTGAGTCCGAGAAATATTCTCTGACCCTGAAACTCTTCGAACTTGGCGCGCGGGCTTTGCAGAACGTTGATTTGGTGCGCAGCGCTGATATTCAGATGCGCGAGCTTTCACGCCTGACGAAAGAGACCGTCCACCTGGGCGCCCTGGATGAAGACAGTATTGTTTACATCCACAAAATCGACTCAATGTACAATTTGCGCATGTATTCGCGCATCGGGCGTCGTAACCCGCTGTACAGCACCGCGATCGGTAAAGTGCTGCTGGCCTGGCGCGATCGTGCCGAGGTTGAGCAGATTCTGGAAGGGGTGGAGTACAAACGCAGCACCGACCGTACTATCACCAGCACCGAAGAGCTGCTGGCGGTTCTCGATAAGGTCCGCGAGCAGGGGTATGGCGAAGATAACGAAGAGCAGGAAGAGGGGCTGCGCTGCATCGGGGTTCCGGTTTTCGACCGCTTCGGCGTGGTTATCGCGGGCCTGAGTATCTCTTTCCCGACGCTGCGTTTCTCGGAAGAGCGCCTGAACGAGTACGTGGCGATGCTGCACACGGCGGCGCGTAAAATTTCAGAACAGATGGGCTACAACGATTATCCGTTCTGACCTTGTGCGTAAATCGGGCTACAGCGTCTGTAGCCCGATCGTGACTAGCCGTTATCGACTACCGTGGCGCTTTTTCGCAGGATAGGGCAATCAGTAATGCCGATAATACCGCTGCTGGAATGAACATATTGTGCGGTACTGATGCCGCGAGCCGTGAGATATTTACACTGCAATCCCAGCCCCCCGGCATTCTCACTGCTGCCCATTAATACGCCGTAGCCGCTTAATAATACGCCAATCCACAAGATAGCCAGCACCACAATGGTACGAATGATCAATCGCATTGTTGCCTCATTATTTGTATTATCCTTGCGTCCATTCTGGCATGAACATCGTTTGAAACAAGTCTATGATTCCTAAACTTGCCTTTCGTATTACAGTTAGCCGCGGTTTAAGAAGGTCATGTTATCCTGGCGACATCTGGTACTGATGCGGAGTGTGGAGTGAAAAAATTACGCTGGGTTTTGCTGATAGTCATCATCGCAGGTTGTTTACTGCTATGGACTCAGATGCTTAACGTAATGTGCGATCAGGATGTACAGTTCTTCAGCGGCATCTGCACTATCAATAAATTTATTCCCTGGTAAGACATTTTTAATATGACTGATTTTCTTCTGCCGCGCGGGTGGTAGAATAAACGCCTTCTCTTTGAGGTGGTGAAATGAGTGAGTTACTAAATCCTGGGATTGTAAGCCTGGCATCCGTGGCGCTTTCAGTTGTGCTGTTGCTTGTCGGCCTGTTGTTATGGTTTTTTGTTAATCGCGCCAGCTCGCGCGCTAATGAGCAGATAGCGCTGCTGCAGGCGCTGCTGGATCAGCAAAAGCGGCAAAACGCGCTGCTGCGCCGTCTCTGCGAGGCCAATGAGCCAGAGAAGGAGAGTGCCGCAGAACCTTCCATCGCCGAGAAGGGGAAAGGCGACGACGACTTCATTCGTCTGGTCGCAGAGCGCTAATCTGATTGTCAGGTGTACATCGTGACGGTGTGCGCCTGTATCTCCCCCGGTGTATAACGTATCCTTATCGATAAATTCTCTTCCGAACGTAAACCTGCCCACCGGCAAGCGGAGGCGGCGCGTTTATGCTCTCTTTAATTAGTTTGTTTAATTCATCAAATAAAAGAACAGGAAAGACCTGACTGTCATCAGGCGTTCATTATTGCGGTGAAGTATAGACAATATTTTAAGTACTTCAATTAACGCGCTTCGATATTATGCCATGGGCCTGTAAAGCAATTTTTCAACTATCGATATGAGCTTTTAAATGCATCTTTATGCAATGCTTTCTGACTCCCCCTAAAATTGGCAGCTTGGCTCTACGCGGGGCCCGGCAAGCTGAAGTCATTGAGCAATGGCGGATAAACTCCCAGGCAGGGGGCCGTCTCAGCGGCGCCAGCGCGGAGGGAGAAGGATAAGCCAGAGGAAGCAAAGTCGCATAAATGTGCAGGTGATCAAATGATTCCCTTATAATTTGTGCGAGCGATCGAGAGCCGTCTAAAAATGGCTTGCCATTATTTACGTAGTATGTGATAACACGTTTCGGGTTAAACGAGGTACAGTTCTGTTTATGTGTGGCATTTTCAGTAAAGAAGTCCTGAGTAAACACGTTGTCGTTGAATACCGCTTCTCTGCCGAACCTTATATTAGTGCCTCATGCAGTCATGTGTCAGTTTTATCTATGTAAGTGCCCCACGGGCGAAGAAAACAGTCTAAGGAATTTTGCAAATGGCAAAGATTAAAGGTCAAGTTAAGTGGTTCAACGAGTCTAAAGGTTTTGGCTTCATTACTCCGGCTGATGGCAGCAAAGATGTGTTCGTACACTTCTCCGCTATCCAGGGTAACGGCTTCAAAACTCTGGCTGAAGGCCAGAACGTTGAGTTCGAAATTCAGGACGGCCAGAAAGGTCCAGCTGCAGTTAACGTAACTGCTATCTGATTTAGACCACTGAATCTTGTAAGAAAGCCTCGCAGCCGCGGGGCTTTTTAGTCTTTATTGCAAATCATGTCATTTTTCCTCCCTCTGTTGCGCTTTGTTGCAAAACAACATCCTTATTAGCACTGTTTAGCAACCTGTTTTGTATATATCTGTTAAATCAGGTGGTTGCAAAATAATGATGGAGCTAAGGTGCAAAAGAACAAACTTAAGTCAGCCGCCAACTTTACCCCTCTGCGGTTTGGGTTGTTATGCGTGGCCATTCTTTGCTGTATGGGTCTGCTGCTGGCCCGGGTAGGCTGGCTGCAAATTGTCTCTCCCGACAATTTGGTTAAACAAGAAGATATGCGCTCCTTGCGCGAAGAGCCTATCGACGTGCAGCGCGGCATGATTAGCGATCGCGAGGGCCGCCCGCTGGCGGTTAGCGTGCCGGTGAGCGCCATCTGGATCGATCCGCAAACAACTCTCGCAAAAGGCGGCGTCGGATATGGCCCGCGCTGGCAGGCGATGGCGCAAGCTTTACACCTCAACCTTAGCGAGCTTGCCCATCGCGTGCAGGCGCATCCTCATGCGCGTTTTCTCTATCTGGCGCGCCAGATAAACCCGGAGCAGGCGGAGTGGATCGACAAGCTGCACCTGCTGGGGATTAATCTGCGCGATGAGTCGCGTCGTTTTTATCCCGCGGGGCACGTTGCGGCTAATCTGCTGGGCTTTACCAATATCGATAATCAAGGAATCGAGGGGGTAGAGAAAAGCTTTAATGCCCAGCTAACCGGTCAGCCCGGGCGTCGCCTGGTGCGCAAAGACCGGCACGGCAACGTCATCGAAAATATCACCGAAGTCCCGGCGGTCCCGGCCCACAATTTGCAGCTCAGTATCGATGAGCGTCTGCAAACGGTGACCGAGGACGCGCTGGATAACGCCGTGCGCTGGAACAAAGCGGAATCAGGGGCGGCGGTATTAATTAAAATTGATACCGGGGAAATCCTGTCGATGGCCAGCTACCCCGATTTCAACCCTAACAATCGCGATGACGCGAAGCTGGATGATTTCCGCAATCGCGCGATTAGCGATACTTTCGAGCCGGGGTCGACGGTTAAGCCGCTGGTGCTGATGACCGCGCTCCAGCAGGGCATTGTTCAGCCGGATAGCGTGGTGGATACCCATCCGTTTACCCTCGACGGTCATCGTATTCGCGACGTCGGTTACTACCCTGAGCTGTCCCTCACCGGCATTCTGCAAAAATCCAGCGATACCGGCGTTTCACATTTGTCGCTGGCCATGCCGATTCAACATCTTATCGATACCTATAAAGCGTTCGGTTTCGGCGACTCTACCGGTCTGGGATTAACCGGTGAAAGCGCCGGGCTGATGCCGCAGCGTCGCTACTGGGGACAGCTGGACCGGGCGACATTCGCCTTCGGTTACGGCCTGATGGTTACGCCGCTCCAGCTGGCGCACGTTTACGCAACTATTGGCAGCTACGGTATTGAGCGTCCGCTATCGATCACGCGTATCGATCCGCCGGTCATGGGCACCCGAGTGATGCCGGAGCAGATTGTGCATGAAGTCGAACATATGATGGAGAGCGTTGCCTTGCCGGGCGGCGGGGGCACAAAAGCGGCGGTGCGCGACTATCGGGTGGCGGTAAAAACCGGTACCGCCAAGAAAATTGGCCCTGACGGGAAATATATCGACAAATACGTGGCCTACACCGCAGGGGTGGCGCCCGCCAGTAACCCAAAATTTGCGCTGGTAGTGGTGATGAACGACCCCAGCAACGGTTCGTATTACGGTGGGGCAGTGTCGGCGCCGGTATTCAGCCAGATCATGGGCGATGTCCTGCGCCTGGAAAACGTGATGCCAGATGGGATGCCGCAGGGTTCTGAAAACCTGATCGTCATGCATCATGACGGCGTGCTGCCGCCTGCGCTGTAACGGTGGCCTGGAGGGGCGAATAGCGCTACACTTTCGCCCTTTCAGCACACCGGAGTTGCCATGTCTTACAGTTGCCCACTTTGCCACGCGCCGCTTGAGCGCCGCGATAATAGCTTTATCTGCCCGCAGCGGCATCAGTTCGATCTGGCGAAGGAAGGGTACGTCAATTTACTGCCGGTGCAGTTTAAGCGCTCCCGCGATCCGGGCGACAGCGCTGAAATGATGCAGGCCCGGCGGGCGTTTCTCGATGCGGGTCATTATCAGCCGCTTCGCGACGCGATCTGCGCTTATCTGCACACTTTCGCTCCGACCGATTTACTGGACATCGGCTGCGGGGAAGGCTACTACACCCACGCTTTTGCCGCCATCGCCAGCCGCAGCTGGGGTCTGGACGTGTCGAAATCCGCTATCCGCGCGGCGGCAAAACGGTACCCGCAGGTCAACTTTTGCGTCGCCTCCAGCCAGCGTTTACCGTTTGAGGATGCAAGCCTGGATGCGATAGTACGTATTTACGCCCCCTGCAATGCCGTTGAGCTGGCGCGCGTTGTCCGCCCCGGCGGCTGGGTCATCACCGCGACGCCGGGGCCTCGTCACCTGATGGAGCTGAAAGGGTTGATATACGACGAAGTGCGTTTGCACGAGCAAAACGCGGAAGAGATGGCAGGGTTTACGCTACGTCACCAGCAGCAGCTGGCCTATCCGATGCAGCTTAACGGCAGCGAGGCGGAAGCTTTACTGCAAATGACGCCGTTTGCGTGGCGGGCTAAGCCGCCGGTTCGGGAAGCGCTGCGTCAACAGGTGGGATTTGGCTGCCAGACCGATTTCGCCATTCACTGCTGGCAGCGCGACGCCTGAGGATCAGCCGGCGAAATGGCTCCAGAGGATCTGGGCGCCGATGCCAATCAGCACGATACCGCCTAGGATTTCTGCCCGTTTGCCGAGCAGCGGGCCGATAAAACGTCCCACCATCATACCGAGCGTCGACATTATCAGCGTGGCGCAGCCGATAGCCAGCGCGGTGGCGATAATGTTGACCTGCAGAAACGCCAGGCCAACGCCGACGGCCATGGCGTCAAGGCTGGTAGCGAATGCGGTGGTCACCAGCAGCCAGAAACCGTGGCGTCGCGGAGTTTCGCAGTCGTCGTCGTTGCCGCCGCGAAACCCTTCGATAACCATTCGACCGCCGAGAAACACCAGCAGCACAAAGGCAATCCAGTGGTTCCACTCGAGAACGAACTGGCTGGCAAGCATCCCCATTCCCCAACCGACCAGCGGCGTGAGCGTTTCGATAGCGCCAAAGATAAGACCCGTGCGCAGGGCTTCAGAAAATTTAGGTTTATGGAGAGTGGCGCCTTTGCCAATAGAGGCCGCGAAGGCGTCCATGGACATGCCGAAGGCAAGAAGAATTGTAGCGGATACATTCATGAGAGCGTCCTGACCGGGGATAATCCATATGACACATCGCCGCCCCCAGTAAAAATACGCAGCCCATCCTGAAGATGAGGCGCCGCGTACAGCAGCGATGCGTCTATGGTCTCGCCTGATTGAAGACGTTCTTCTTCAACCCGTACGTGCCACGTTTTGCAACGAGTATGTTGACACGTACATTTTCTGGCAGGCAGAAAATTGGCTACTCCCCAACGACGGGCGCAACCTTAACATAATTTTAGAATATAAAACAATAACAGAGTCAGGTTATTTTGCTAACCAAATGATAACGATTTTCATTTAAATTTAGAAGTGAATAATTCGTTAATAAATATCGGCGAATTAAACGAATGGAATATAGCCGCGGCTATATTCCATTCGCCGGGGAATGACAAAATATAGCGCAGGCTATATTTGTAACTCATTGAGTTGAAATGAGAAGTTTGTATATTTTTTCCAGGTCGTCGATATTTTGTACGCGAATTAGCAGGCGACGCTGCTCTAATTGCATAACCAGCACGCCATCTTCCGATAAATTCATCTCTTTAATACGCTTATATTCGATCCAGATATTGGCGAAAAAAAAGCCTTCTTTTTTGAAGATGATTTTGGGTGAACGGATCCAGAAAAGATATAACCCCATCAAGGCCAGGGCAGATAATAGCCAGGTGGTGATAAGTTCGCCCTGGCTGGCAATATTGTTATAAATCAGGATAGCAATGAGGCCGACGAAGATAATGCCATCGACGCGATTGCGGCGGAGCAGGGGGATAGCCAGCAAAACGGGGCCATTGCGGCGCGGCATGATGAACTGATCGTAAATCGCAAACGCGAGCAGAACGAGAATAAACAGGATTAACACCAGGTCCGTGATTGTCATCCATCCTCCAAATAAAAAAGCCGGGGGCAAGCCCCCGGCGCACAGCGTGTAGATTACTGGCCCAGCAGGCCGACAGCGTAGCCCGCGATACCGATGACGAAGAAGCCAACGATGATCCACAGGGCGTTAACTTTCTTGCGCAGCAGCCACATACAGGCGAAGGTCAGCAGCAGCGGCACCAGGCCCGGCATCAGCTGGTCAAGGATAGTCTGCACGGTGGTTACGCGCGTCTGGCCATCCTGACCGGTGATGGTGGAAACCACCAGCGGGATGTTCACGTGCGTCCACTTGTTAACCAATGCCCCCATGACAAACAGGCCGAGAATTGACGCCCCCTCGGTCAGTTTCTGCAGGAAGCCGCCGCCCATATCTTTAACGATATCGATACCTTTACGGTAACCGTACGCTACGCCGTAATAACGGGTCAGCAGACGCACCGCGTTAAACAGGATAAAGAACAGCAGAGGCCCGAGCAGACTGCCGCTCATGGCGATACCTGCGCCCAGCGCGGCGAACACCGGACGAACGGTACCCCAGAAGATAGGGTCGCCCACGCCGGCCAGCGGGCCCATCAGACCAACTTTGATACCGTTGATAGCACCATCGTCGATCTCTGCGCCGTTAGCACGCTGCTCTTCCATCGCCAGCGTTACGCCGAGAACCGGCGCCGCAACGTAGGGATGGGTGTTAAAGAACTCAAGGTGACGCTTAATCGCCTGTTTACGCGCATCGTTGTTCTCCGGATACAGGCGACGAATAGCCGGCACCATGGAGAAGCAGAAGCCCAGCGCCTGCATACGTTCGAAGTTCCATGAACCCTGGAACAGGTTAGAACGAATGAACACGCCACGAATATCACTCTGAGTCAGTTTTTTCTCGGTGGTATTTTTAGTCATATCAACCATTTCGCTCACCTGTTAGTCCAGTTCGTTGTCGAGATCGTTATTACCAGCAGCCTGCACAGGCGCACCCGCTACGCGGTTGTATTTCGGGCTCAGCTGGATGTAGAGCACCGCCATCACGGTACCAATTACACCCAGAGCAACCAGGTTGAAATCGGTGAACGCGGCGGTCACAAAGCCCAGGTAGAAGAACGGCATCAGGTAGCCTGCGCGCATCATGTTGATGACCATCGCGTAACCGACGACCACGATCATGCCGCCCGCGATGTTCAGACCGCCGGTAACCACTTCTGGAATGGCGTTCAGCATACCCTGTACTTCGCTGGTGCCGACGGAAATCGCCACGATAACGGCAGGGATAGCGATACGCATGGCCTGCAGGAACAGCGATGAAACGTGCAGCCAGGATATGGCCGTCAGGTTTCCATTCTCCGCGGCCTTATCCGCCGCGTGCTGGAAGGCAACGGTGATGGTACGAACGATAATGGTCAGAACCTGGCCTGCCGCGGCCAGCGGGATTGCCAGCGCGATACCGGCACCGATGCTTTGATGGCCGGCGATAACCAGAACGGTAGAGATGATAGAAGCAAGGGCGGCATCCGGCGCAACGGCCGCACCGATGTTCATCCAGCCCAGGGCGATCATTTCCAGGGTACCACCGATAATAATACCGGTTTTCATATCCCCGAGAACGGCGCCAATCAGCGTACAGGCCACCAGAGGACGGTGGAACTGAAATTCATCAAGTACCGACTCCATACCCGCAATACACGCGACGATGAACACCAGCACAATCTGAAGAAAGGTAATCTCCATTGTACTTCTCCTGTTGATTAAGTCTTAAGTTGAAAATTGCGTTGCGATCCGCGGGGTGACTTATTTCACCTTGGCGATCAGATCCATCATTTTCAGTTTCTGGTCGGTGGAAACTTTGCGGGCCTCCAGTTCGATACCGCGGGCATTCAGCTTTTTGAACGCTTCGATATCTTTCTCATCGACCGAAATGGCGTTGTTCACCTGCGTTTTACCCTGGCGGAAAGCCATGCCGCCGATGTTGACGCTGGTGATTTTCACACCGCCTTCAACCACGCGTTCAACGTCCGTTGGGTTAGTGAACAGCAGCATAATGCGCTCGCCTGCGTATTTGGGATTGTTATAGACGCGGATCATTTTCGCGACGTCTACAACGTGGGCGGTAACGCCCGGAGGAGCAACCTGAGTCAGCAGCGTTTTACGTACGGTATCCGCCGCAACTTCGTCGCTGACGACGATAATGCGGGAAACGTTGGTTTCTTTAGTCCAGCGAGTGGCGACCTGGCCGTGGATTAAACGGTCATCGATACGCGCAAGCCCGATAACCATGTAGTCGTTTGGACCCATTGGTTTCAATGGCGCAGCCGCTTTCGGGGCAGCCGCCTGAACCGGAGCAGGGGCGGCCTTTTCCACCGGCTTCGCTTTCAGCGCCTTAACGCCCTCGCGACCGGTTTCTACCGCCAGGGCAACCAGCTCATCGAACGACGGGTTGTCGTCACGCGCCATCAGCGTTTCAACCAGCATCGGAATATTAACGCCCGCGATGACTTCATAATGTTCTTTATCGACGACAATGCGGCTGGCCGCGTTAAACGGGCTGCCTCCCCATGTATCGACGAGAAATAACACGCCTTTTGCTGTATCCAGCTTTGCCAGCTGAGCGTTGTACTTTTCGATTAACGTTTCTGCGTTTTCGCCAGGGACGAAATCAATCCAGCCAACGTTTTCCTGTTCGCCCAGCAGCATTTCTGCCGTTTTTAACAGCTGTTCTGCAGCCCAACCATGTGTGCCTATTACAATAGCAATCGTCACTTGCTACCTCCTTTATAATCGTGAATGCATCATCTGTTCTGATACATCCTGAATCACTCTTGCGAACAAAATCGATTCAGTAAGGGTGTAAGATATAAAGTAATTACTACAGCGAATTATTTTAGACAGTGAAAAAATAATTAATGTGATGAAGCTCCGCTAATTATGCATCTGTTGGTAATTATTTTGCAGCGCAAAAAATAGTCTTAGCTATTGCAAAGACAGGTAAATTTTTTCCAATTATGCTCTATATTTTGCTATGTTTACGTTCCGTTTAATTACTCAGGAGTATAGGGCATAGCCCGCTATATGGACCGTCACCGACGTCTTTTCACCTTCCGGCACGCGTTTGCCGCCGCCACCTGCTACGTCTTTTCACCAGCAACAAGTGTCTCGTCTGTGCATGACACAGCGATGACTACGCCTGTCGTTAACTGGAGCTGCTCATGGAATTCTTAATGGATCCCTCTATTTGGGCCGGTTTGCTGACGCTTGTCGTCCTTGAAATCGTACTGGGTATCGACAACCTGGTGTTTATCGCCATCCTTGCCGACAAGCTGCCGCCAAAGCAGCGGGACAAGGCGCGCCTGATCGGCCTCTCGCTGGCGCTGTTTATGCGCCTGGGTCTGCTGTCGGTTATTTCGTGGATGGTGACCCTGACGAAACCGCTTTTCAGCGTTGCCGATTTCTCGTTTTCCGGACGCGATCTGATCATGCTGCTCGGGGGGATATTCCTGCTCTTTAAGGCGACCACCGAACTGCATGAACGGCTGGAGAACCGCCAGCATGACTCCGGTCATGGTAAAGGCTATGCCAGCTTCTGGGTGGTGGTACTACAAATCGTGGTACTGGACGCCGTGTTCTCGCTGGACGCCGTGATTACCGCGGTCGGGATGGTTAACCACCTGCCGGTGATGATGGCGGCGGTGGTGATCGCGATGGCGGTGATGCTGCTGGCTTCGAAGCCGTTGACTAATTTTGTCAACCAGCATCCGACGGTGGTAGTGCTCTGTCTGAGCTTCCTGCTGATGATCGGCCTGAGCCTGGTGGCTGAAGGTTTTGGTTTCCATATACCGAAAGGTTACCTGTACGCCGCGATTGGCTTCTCGATAACCATCGAGTTCTTTAACCAGATTGCGCGCCGTAACTTTATTCGTCATCAATCGACCCTGCCTCTGCGCGCGCGCACTGCCGATGCGATCCTCCGTCTGATGGGCGGGCGTAAGCAAAGCGCCGCGGCGCATGATAGCGATAGCGCGTCCGTCGTGCCGATCCCCGAAGGCGCGTTTGCGGAAGAAGAACGCTATATGATTAACGGCGTGCTGACCCTGGCCCAGCGTTCGTTGCGCAGCATTATGACCCCGCGCGGGGAAATTAGCTGGGTAAACGCCGAGCAAAGCGAAGAGGAAATTCGCCGTCAGCTGCTCTCTTCACCGCACAGCCTGTTCCCGGTCTGCCGCGGCGAGCTGGATGAAATCATCGGTATCGTGCGGGCGAAAGAGATGCTGGTGGCGCTGGAAGCGGGTGACAATGTTGCCGCTCTGGCTTCCGCCTCGCCGGCGATTGTGGTCCCGGAAACGCTGGACCCGATCAATCTGCTGGGCGTGCTGCGCCGCGCCCGCGGTAGCTTTGTCATCGTGACTAACGAGTTTGGCGTCGTACAGGGGCTGGTTACGCCGCTGGACGTACTGGAGGCGATTGCCGGCGAGTTCCCGGACGCTGACGAAACGCCGGAAATTGTCATCGACGGCGACGGCTGGCTGGTGAAAGGTTCAACCGACGTGCATGCGTTGCAGCAGGCGTTGGGGGTAGACGATCTGGTTGATGAGGACGAAGATATTGCCACGGTTGCCGGCCTGGTGATTGCCGTCAACGGCCATATTCCGCGTCCGGGCGACGTGCTTGAGCTATCACCTCTGCAGTTCACGATTGTTGAAGCCAACGACTATCGCGTCGATCTGGTACGCGTCGTCAAGCTGCGACAGTATAACGACGAAGAAGAGTAACGGCTGATGCCCGTCGGCCCTCGGGCCGACGGGCATTTTTAAGCGTTCAGCTCCCGACGCTTTTCCGCCGCCAGCCACTGCGGAAAGTCCTCTACCGGCATCGGCCGGGCGTAGTAAAATCCCTGCAATAAATCGACGCCGTTGCCGCGCAGATACTCTTCCTGATCCCGGGTCTCTACGCCTTCCGCGACCGTCACAATCTTCAGCCGATGGGCGAGAGCAATGATCATGTCGGTCACCGTTGCGTTGACGCTATCAATCCCAATTGCGCTGGTGAAGGATTTATCGATCTTCAATACATCAGGACGCAGCTTTTCCAGCCAGGAGAGGGAGCTGTTGCCGGTGCCGAAATCATCGATAGCCAGCTGCACCCCTTTGAAATGCAGATGCTCGGCCATATGGTGGTCGCCATCCTGAAGCACGTCGCGTTCGGTGAGCTCCACCACCAGCTGCTGTACCGGATGGGCGCTGAACCAGTAGTGATGCAGATCGCGCAGCAGTTCGCCGTTGGCGAAATGGCGGGCGGCGACGTTGATGCTGATGTGAAAATGTTTGTCCTGCGGAAAAAGGGCTAATTTGTGGGCCGTCTGGGAGATGACATAGCGGGTGAGGGGAACGATCAGATTATAACCTTCGGCTATGGGGATAAATACCTCCGGCGAAATAGCGCCTCTGCGTGGATTATTCCACCGCAGCAGTATCTCAACGCCGCAGCACTGACGGGTGCGCAAGTCCTGTAGAGGCTGGCACCAAAGCGTGAACTCGTGGGCGGCAATACCGAGATTAATTTCCCGGGAAAAGCTCATTCTTCCCGCGGTCGCCAGCCAGGCGATGCCGGTCATTAACAGGCTAATTATCAGCGCCAGGGGCAGTTCGGCCGGTAGCTCATTGAGGGCCACCGCTGAGGCGCCCGGCCCGCTGACGTTAATGGTGAAGGGAAACTGCGTCGACGACTGGCGGTAGATGATTTGCTCGCCCGGCAAGGATTCCTGTTTAATCAGCCCGGAACCGCTAATAAAGCTTTTATCGCCAATGCTGAGGCCAATGCCGGTAATTAATGGCGATTTTGCGTTAAAAATTAACTCGCCCAGCAGCTCGATATTGATCACCAGCAGCACGCCGTCGGCGCCGCTAAGCGAAGCGGGGTACCACTGGATAAGTACCGGCGTCCCTTTAAGCAGCGATGCGTCGTAGCTGAAGGTGAGCAGGGCGTGATTGGTGGGGAGCGCCGGCTGTAACTGGTGAACCGGAATATTTCGTTGGCCAAAAATACTCGAGCAATAGAGCAGGTCAGACTGGACCAGCGCGATAGAACGTACCGTTTGCAGCGACGCCGCCAGCTTACGTAACGTGAGGTGGACGTCCTGACAGGGATGGTTCACAAGTTGCAGCAGCGTGGCGTGCTGGGCCGCCAGGGGCCGCAGAATATTATCCATCGCGGCCACCATTTTATTGGTGCTGAGCTGGACGCGCTGCTGATTTAAGCTACGCTGCGAAATAAATCGTATCACTAATGTTGTCGTCAGGGTCAGTAGCGCGACCAGCAAGCAAACCAGGATACGTTTCCTGCGGTAGGTTGTGATAACTTTTTGTGCAGTCTGCATGCGCGACGCCCTGTCGGCTAAAAGTGTTAATGAGAGTAACAGCCGTTATAGAGCAAGTGTAGTGGGCGCAGATAATAATATAGCGTGGAAAAAGAAGAATGCGCCCGAGGGCGCATTCTGTAGGATACGGATTAGTCGCACTGAACTTTAATCGCCAGGCCGCCGCGCGACGTTTCCCGGTATTTGGCGTTCATGTCTTTACCGGTCTCGTACATGGTCTCAATGACTTTATCGAGCGAGACGCGCGGCTCGCTGGTGCGGCGCATGGCCATCCGGCTGGCGTTGATCGCTTTGACGGAGGCAATGGCGTTACGTTCGATGCACGGCACCTGTACCTGGCCGGCCACCGGGTCGCAGGTGAGGCCAAGATTGTGCTCCATGCCGATTTCCGCCGCCACGCAGACCTGCTCGGGGCTGGCGCCAAGGATTTCCGCCAGGCCCGCAGCAGCCATCGAGCAGGCCACGCCCACTTCGCCCTGACAGCCCACCTCCGCGCCGGAAATGGACGCGTTCATTTTATACAGCGTGCCGATAGCCCCTGACGCCAGGAAGTAACGAATATAGATATCCGGGCTGACGGACTCGATAAAGTGGTCGTAGTAAGCCAGCACCGCCGGCACGATGCCGCAGGCGCCGTTCGTCGGTGCCGTCACCACGCGTCCACCGGCGGCGTTTTCTTCGTTGACCGCCAGCGCGAACATGTTGACCCAGTCCACCACGTTCATCGGATCGTGGGAGAGCTTATCGCTGGCAACCAGCATCCGCCGCAGCGCCGAGGCGCGACGAGGCACGCGTAGCGGGCCGGGCAGAACGCCTTCGGTATTCATTCCGCGATCGATACAGGCGCGCATGGTCTGCCAGATATTGGCAAAATAGTCTTCAATCTCTTTTTTGCTGTGCAGCGCCAGCTCATTCTGCATCACCATGCCGGAGAGCGACATGCCGGTCTCTTTACAGTAGCCCAGCATTTCCTGAGCGGATTTAAACGGATAGGGTACGGCGAGTTCGCTGGCGCTCTCTTTGCCGAAATGCTCTTCATCGACGATAAAACCGCCGCCGATGGAGTAATAGGTTTTGCTGTAGATTTCTTTCTCGCCAGCCCAGGCATGAATGGTCATGCCGTTTTCATGCAGCGGCAGGTTGTCGCTGCGAAAACGCATGCCGTCATTCTGCGGGAAGTCGACCTCATGCTGCCCCTGGGCCAGCAGCAGGCGACCGCGCGTTTCAACGTCGCGGATAAATGCCGGTATCGCGTCAATATCGACCGTATCGGGCTGATTGCCCGCCAGTCCCATAATAATGGCGATATCCGTATGGTGGCCTTTGCCGGTTAATGACAGTGAGCCGTAGACGTCAACCGCCACGCGCGTCACTTCATTAAGCAATCCCTTTTCGACCAGGTCATCGACGAACTGTTTACCGGCCTTCATCGGCCCTACAGTATGGGAAGATGAGGGGCCGATCCCCACCTTGAACATGTCGAATATACTAATCACGCTAACACTCCTGACAGGGTTGTCGCGGGTGCGACAACGATGTAATCACTGCGCATAGTGTAAGAGGGAACCGGGTCATCAGCTTATCTATTCACATGAATTAAACTAATGGATAACCCCGGATTTACTAATGCTGAGAACGCCGTCTCAGTTTGAGTATAGCTAAGGACGGGCGCCTATCTGTAGCGCCAGCTCGCGAATAATGCCGGCGGTCATTCCCCAGACAAAATAATGCTGGTACCAGGAGAGCCAGACGCGATGCGAATTGCCGCGGCGATGGATATCCAGAGGATGGTAGCGCCCCAGGCGCAGCGCTTCGGCCAGCGGCATTTCGAAGACCGCGGCCACTTCATCCTGGCTGGCGTGATAGTGCAGGTCAGGCGGAATAATCCCTACCACCGGGGTGACCTGAAAGCCGGTCACGCTATCGACCGGCGGCAGAACGCCAATCACCTCAACCGACTCCGGCGGGATCGCCACCTCTTCCTGCGCTTCACGCAGCGCGGCGGCGATTAGCGTTGCATCGCTGTTATCTACCGCGCCGCCGGGGAAGGCCACCTGACCCGCATGCTTGCGCATCAGCGGCGAACGCTGGGTCAGCAGCAGCCCCGGCTGCGGGCGGCGAACTATCGGTACCAGCACCGCGGCCTGGCGCTGGTTGAGCGCGTGGCGCGTGGGCTGCGGACGCAGAAGCTGAAAACGCGAGAGGAAATCGTCAAGTTCGAGGGCGCTGTCCGCCATGTTCTAGCTCTCCAGTTGATGCAGGATACGATTAACTTTATCAAAAGTTTCCTGATATTCCGCTGCCTCTTCGCTATCGGCCACAATTCCGCCGCCGGCGGAGCAGTAGAGGTGTCCCTGCCAGGCCGTCAGCGTACGGATAGTAATGCTGGTATCCATGTTGCCGCAGAAGCTGATATAACCGATGCTGCCGCACCACGCGTTGCGCCGCTGCGGTTCCAGTTCATCGATGATCTCCATCGCTCTGACCTTCGGCGCGCCGGTGATTGAGCCGCCGGGAAAGGCCGCGCGCAGCAGGTCGGCGGCGTGCAGATGAGCGGGCAGCCTGGCGGTGACGGTGCTTACCAGATGATGCACGGCGGGGAAGGGCTCCACCACAAACAGCTCAGGAACGCGAACGCTACCGGGTACCGCAACCCGGCCAATATCGTTACGCATTAAATCGACGATCATCAGATTTTCGGCGCGGTCTTTTGGCGAGTTCGCCAGCTTTTGCGCCTGCCGCGCGTCCTGCTCAGGGTCGGCCAGCCTGGGTAATGTCCCCTTGATGGGCCGGGTCTGAATGTCGCCTTGCCGGAGCTGAATAAAACGCTCGGGCGACAGGCTTAATACGGCCCCTTCATCCAGGCGAATAAAGGCGCTGAACGGCGCGCGATTGGCGCGGTTAAGCTGACGGAAGGCCTGCCACTCATCCCCGCGATAGCTCGCCGTAAACCGCTGCGCCAGGTTGACCTGATAGCAGTCGCCGCTGTGCAGATAAGCCTGAATCTGGCGGAACTTCTCGCCATACTCCTCGCGGCTCATATTAGCGCGCCACGCTGAGGTCAGGGTAAAGGTTGCCGCGATAGGCGCAGTCTGTGCTTCCAGCCACGCCAGGCGCGCCTGCGGATCGTCATAGCTGAATAACGACACCTCTCGGCGCTGATGATCGACGATTAACGCCCAGTCATAAATACCTACCGCCATATCCGGCAGTTCGATATCCGCATCGGCCCGCTCCGGCAGATGTTCAAAACGACGACCCAAATCGTAGCCGAACAGTCCCAGCGCGCCGCCGAGAAACGGCAGATGCGGATGAGGCTGCGGCTGCAGGTTACAGTGCGCCAGCTGCTGATGCACCAGCGTAAGCGGATCGGCGGCGGAGGTTGAGACGGTTTCCCCTTCGCATAGGGTGGTTAGTTGACCGTGAGTCACCAGCGTGGTGCGCGGCTGGGCGACAATGATGTCAAAACGGTTATGCGCATGTTCGGCAAAACCGGAATGCAGCAGCATCGCCCAGGGCTGGGAACTTAACGGGCTAAAATAGTATTCAGCGGCATCCGGACGCCAGGGCAGGGAAATCATAGCGGGGGACAACATCGTCTTCTTCAATCCTGATCGTTACCGTCCGCTGGTATACGCGCGGACGGCGTGAAATAATTACGCCCCACAATGTAGCAGGAGTCAGTCATGTTTGCAGGTTTACCTTCGCTGAGCCACGAGCAGCAGCAAAAAGCAGTAGAACGAATTCAGGAGCTGATGTCGCAGGGCATGAGCAGCGGCCAGGCGATTGCTTTAGTGGCGGATGAACTGCGCGCCTCGCATACCGGGGATCGGATTGTGGCGCGCTTTGAGGATGAAGACGAGTAAATCCCCCGTTGCGATCAGATGCCGCTTTCCGGGAGCGGAAGGATCGCATCAGGTCGTTTCCCGGGATCGTCGTACAGCGTTACGTGCGTGACGCGATCGCCGCGCCAGAAGGTAATGTGCGTACCGGCTGGCGTATGATGCACATTCACCTCCGTCAGCGGCGCGCGGTTAGCGAAATCCCACAGGCAGACGAAACGCGCCTGCGGCAGGTGATTGCGCATCACCAGATAGCTGAGATCGCGAATCGCCGGGTTATCGGGCGCCAGCCCTTGCCAGAGTTCACCATCGCCGGAAAGCCAGAGCGCAACGGTGTCTTTGTCGCGCGCAAAGTGGCGCGGCTGGCAGCCGTTCAGCGGGGTCATGGTGGCATTGGCCATATGCCGCAGCGGTCCGCTGAGCGAAAAAGGCTGCGGCGTACCGCTCTGGTCCAGCGCCCGCGCCGCCAGGTGCAGTGTCCAGTCAAGCTGCTGGCGATGCGGATTTTCCACGGTAGAGAGATCGATCAGTACCTCTTCAAGCCACAGCAGGCGACGGCGAAAGCGCACGCCTCGCCAGGCCGCCGCGTCCCACTCGATGCGGCTATGGCTGTTGAGCTCCGGCGGCGGCTTCCCCCAGTCAACCTCGCTATCCAGCCACAGAGAGTCGCTATCCATATGCCAGCCTAGCACCTGCGGATTGGCCGGAGGCTGGTTTGTCTGATTGACCGAAAGCGTATTGTGGGTGGCGCTGTTTTTGTAATAGTCATAGTGCATTTTCGCACCGTAGCCGGTGGTGCCCATATCCGTGAGCAGCCAGCCGTCGCGATGCCAGAGCATCAGCCCCAGCCTGTCGTAATGGTCGTGCTCGCCGCCCCAGGGGCTGTGCTTAATCAGCAGCGCCTGCTGCGGTCGCCGCCATAACGTCAGGCCGGCGCCGGGCGCAAACAGCGACTGCTGCGGGATCAGCGGCAGGGGCGTTTCCGGCAGGGGGTGTTCGCGCCACAGTAAGGTTTCACGCTCGTCGGGCGTCGTTTCGGTAAACTGCAGCACCGCGGCGTACTGCGGGTCACGCCAGATAAACCAGGCGAACTCGTAAAGATCCCGATGGTTGAGCTTCTCCTGCCCGGCGAGGCAGTCATTAAGCCGCGGGAAGGTGCCGTCCGGCAGCAGCAGCGACAGCGGGAACGTCAGCATCGCCTGATACCACGGGCCGTCCAGCAGGCTCCAGCGGGTGCCGCGCGCCAGCTTCTCAAAGGCCAGAAAGCCCTGCAGCGCGTAGTAGTGATAGTGAACGGAGCCTTCAAACCATAGCCCCTCCGCCAGCAGGCCATTTTCCAGCTGCCAGCGCAGGCCGTACGGCTGGTTCACGGCAAACTCCAGCAGCGTCTCATCTTCGAGGATGAAACCCAGTACGCCAAGCGCCGCGCTGATTTTAACCTCATGGTTATGGATCTGCGGACTACGATGGTCGCGCAAAAACGCTGCCGCGCAGCGCAGCAGGTTTTCACTGATGTGCCGCTGCTCGCCGGGCGCCAGGCTGTCGCGAATGAAGTCATAACCCAGCGCCATTTCCAGAATGCAGTTGGCTTCGCACAGCGTCTGGGCGTTCATCTTGCCCGGTCCGTTGTTGGGAATATCGCCGTGGATCTCATAGCCGGGATAGACATCCGCGTAGCCCATCAGCAGCGTGCGAACTTTATCGCGATACGCCGTTTCGCCGGTCAGCCGCCATAACAGGCCAAGCTGCTGACAGGCGCTGGCGTTACGGCCATTCATCTCGCGCCACCATGCGCCATCCCACGGTTCACCGCTAAATATTTCCCCATCGACCGGGCAGGCATGCTGGTGGGGCGTATCCGCCCGCCACGCCAGGCGCACGCCGTGGTGCGGACAAAAGTAGTAGAGATTCCAGCTGGCGATCCCTGACTGCGGAATGCGAACCGCTGCATCTAATACCGGCTGAGCATCCTTCACCAGCCGTTCAAGCAGTCCGCTATTCGCGGCTGCACGTCCGACAATGTCGGGCCAGAGCCCGGAGAATTGTTTCATTAGCGGTTATCCCTGACCTCTGACGATGCGGAAAGCGGGGCGATGAGCGTAGTGATATCGTCGGGGTATTTCGCCCGCAGCCACTGCGCTTTGTCACGGAACAGCGGATCTTCCGGCCAGGCGTGCGCGGCGGTGGCGATATTGCGCAGCGCTTTCTTGTCATCCATTTTATCCAGGTCCTTCCAGGGCCACGGCGTATCGCTGTTAATAAACCCGGCGATGTATTGATAGCCTTTGCGCAGGCTATGGTCGTCGAGGGTGAAGTTCCAGATATCGACGCCCGCCTTCTCGCCGAGCCTTCCCAGGCGGTTGTAGGCTTCAAGGTTAAAATTGCTGTAGTGCCACGGGCGCGTGCGCTCCAGTTCGGCCATCTGGCGGCCTTCAATATCAAATTGTCCCGCAATACGCCGCAGCTGGGTGATGTACAGGCGCTTTTTCGCCTCGTCGATTTTCCCGCTGAACAGGGCGAAGGCGGCGGCCTGCATATCGAAATAGCTGCCGTGATTGTTATGCCAGTTCTCTTCTTCAAAGCCGTTCTGGCTGGTGGTCATCCAGTGATAATAGTCACCAAACCACTGCTTCAATGCGCTAACGTCGTTTTCGCTCAGCGCATCGGAGGATTGCAGCAGGGCGATGGCGTCAACGACGTCAACCAGCGCGCGGCTATCAATAATGCCGATACCGCGTCCGGTATTGATGCCGGGAATGGCCTGGGCATGCTGCAGGTTGGGGGTCATGCGCGTTTTGGGATCGAGGAACCAGGTCTTTAACTGCGCCGCCGCCTTTTGCGCGTAGCGATCGTCGTGAGAGAAGTACCACGCCAGCGCCAGCGTTGACACGTCGTTACTCATCTTCACCAGCCGGTTCTTATCGGTGGCGTCGCTATTGGCGTCAGGGTTGGTTTGCCCATCTTTGCGAATATAAGGAAGCCCGTCTTTGGTATCGGGATTCGGCCACCAGTAAGGCGGAAAGCTGTAGTAGTCGTGCTTATTGCCGCTGGCGGCGACCAGCGTTTTATCCATCACCGAGAACAGCGGATGATTGAGCGCCAGATCGGCTTTTTTTAGCAGCGCCGCTTGCGCCTGAACAAATAGCGGATCTTTCGCGGCGATCTGCTGCCGGCTAAAGGCTAAATCCTTTCCGTCTAGCGTGTACGGCTCGGCGGCATACGAGGCGGCGCTCAGGCCGGAACAAAACAGCGCAATGCCTAACAAACCTCGGCGAGGTATTGAGTTCATCGTGATAACCCTTCTGCAAATATGAGAAAAGATAACAACAGAATTATACCTGACGCGTATTTAAAGAACGCGTGAAACAGGCGGTGTAATTAAAAACAATATATTTAAATATTCGATGGCGAGCAGTGTAAAAGACAAAGTGATTTTTTTTGTGATGTCCTTCAAGTTTAACGTTTTGGATAAATAATGACGCTTTTAATGCAGTGTACATCACGTTTTTTGCCATTTTTCTCTATTTTTTGAATCTTTTAACAAAATTAGTAAGATTATAATCAATTGATTTATATGATTATTTATTTTTTGTCACTTTTTTTGTCACTTCTCTGTGTGATCTGTCTCAATTTTCTTGTTTTTGAAACGCAATTTCTTTTTTATACGGTTGTATTGGGAAATACATTTCTATCTAATGAATGGAAATAATTCTTGCGCCAGCTGTATTAACGCCTGAGCGATATTCAAATTCTTTTACGTGTATTAATTGAGAATTTAATTACCTTTGTGCCCTACAATAAAGGATATGCCATCATGTCTGCCTGTAAATTACGTTCACTGTTACTTCTCACCGCACTCGGGCTCGGCGTTAGTCAAAGTTACGCCGCCACCACTCTCAACGTCTGGATCCGCGCCAGCAATGACTCGAAGAATATCTACAAACAGGAGGCGGAAAAATTTGAAGAAAAAACCGGTATCAAAATCGCGTATTTCAACGCCACCACCGACTTTGAACAGCGGCTGGCGCGCGCCACGGCGGGCAACGCCTTACCCGATTTGATTTTTAACGATGCGGCGTCGCTGGGGCAGTTCATCCAGCTGGGTATTGCCGAAGAAATTGACCCGCAGGCGATCGCGGGCGGCGACCAGCTATTCCAGACGGCATGGAAGAGTACCCGCTATATCGACGGTAAGTATTACGGCGTGCCGACCTCGGCGCAAACTTTCGCGCTCTTCGTGCGTAAAGACTGGCGTGAAAAACTGGGGCTGCCGCAGCCTAAGAACTGGGATGATATCCAGACGCTGGCGAAAGCCTTCACCACTCAGGATCCCGATGGTAACGGCAAAAATGATACCTACGGCTTTATCGTTCCCGCTTCCACGACGCGCGGCTACGCCAGCTGGTTTATGAGCAGCTTTATCTGGCAGGCGGGTGGTGATTTCGTTAAAGAAGAGAGCGGAAAATTCAGCGCTTCGCTCAATACGCCGGAAGTGGCTCAGGCGATGACCTTTATGCGCACCATGATGTGCGACAAAGTCACCCAGCCGGGCGCGATTAACGCCACCACCGCCGACGTTATTCCCTCCTTCCGCTCCGGGCAAAGCGGCATGTTCTTCAGCGGGCCGTACCATATCGCGCTGTTCGATAAAGACCCCGGTAAAGACAACTTCGAAGTCATTCCGGTGGCGGGGCCGAAAGGCGAAGCCACCCTCGCCGAGGGCACCACGGTCTTTATGATGAAGAGCAGCATACAGAAAGAGGCGGCGCGAAAATTTATCGAATTTATGATCTCTGCGGAAGGCCAGGAGATCGGCATGGGTAAAGGCAGCCAGCATATTCCGGTAGTGCGTCTGCCGGTGAATAAGAACGTCGACGTCAAAGCCGTGTATCAGGACGCGCGCTGGGAAACTTTCGCCAGACTTTACAATGAACAGGGACGCTACGTGCCGCAAATTCCCAACTGGACGCCGGTGCGCCAGGTGGTTGCCGACGGTTTTAACCGGATTTTTGCCGACTGCGGCAGCGATATTCCCGGCGAGCTGAAGACGCTCGACGGCAAGGTGAACGCTGAGCTGAAAAAACAAAATGTGCTGGCTAACTGAGGACATAGGTTATGACGCTGCATGAGACGAAGTCCTCGCCGATAAAGCAGGCCGCTTCGCCTGACTCGACCGGATGGCTGAGCGCAAAGCGTAAGCGGGCGCTGATCCCGTGGCTGTTTTTAGCGCCTGCGCTGATTATTTTTAGCTGGTTTAAGTTTATCCCGATGATTCAGGGTCTGGTGATGAGCTTTTACAAGGTTAACTTTAATCAGCCCAACGAGTGGGTGGGGCTCGATAACTTCACCCGCGCTTTTGCCGACGCAGAGCTGCACGCGGCGGTGGTGAATACCCTGCTTTACGTGGTGGTAACGATGTTCGCCGCGGCTATCCTGGCGTTTTTCCTCGCCATGCTGCTGGAAGGCCCGGCGCGCCATCTGCGCTTTATTCGAACCGCCATCTTTTTACCGGCGGTTACCAGCGCGGCGATCGTCGCCGAAATGTGGCGCATTTTGTTTAACCCGACGCCCAACGGCGTGGTTAACCACATCCTCAGCTGGTTTGGCGTCGCCGACCAGGGCTTTCTTGCCAGCTCCGATCAGGCGCTGGGCGTCATCATGCTGCTGCATATCTGGAAAGCGGTGCCCTACAACATGGTGATCTTTATTGCCGGCCTGGCGGGAATCAGCCGCGATTTATACGATGCGGCGAACGTCGACGGCGCCAGCTGGTGGAACCGCCTGCGCTACGTCACGCTGCCCGGCATGATCCCGGCGCTCTCGGTGGTACTGATGCTCTCCTTCATTCGCGGTTTCCGCGTGTTTGCCGAGGTGTACGCCACCACCGGCGGGGGACCTTCTAACGCCACGGAAATGGTCATGACCCACATCTACAAGCTGGGCTTTGAGCAGTTTGACTATGGCTACGCTTCGGCGGTGTCGTTCCTGCTGTTCACCTTCACGGTTATCTTAACCCTCTGTCATCTGACGCTGAAAAAACGTATCGCCCGTTACTAAGGAGCCGCGATGTTAAGCAAACGTTGGGATACAGCAGGGCGCTGGTGCATCTACGCGCTGCTGCTGATTGTCTTTGTCGGGCCGTTCTGGGGCATCGTCGCCACGGCATTCAGCGGCGCGCCGGTGAAGCCGGGCGAGCTGCTGGCCTGGCCGCATCAGTTCTCGTTGGAAAACTTCATCTTCGCGTGGATGGATATCGGCGTCTGGCAGTATCTGCTGAACTCCATTCTGGTGGTGTTCTTCGGCACCGTTCTGCAGGTGTCGGTCAGCGCGCTGGCGGCGTACGCCCTGGCGCGGAAGAAGTTTCGCGGCGTAGCGCTGGTGAGCCTGGTGATTTTGTCCACCATGATGCTGCCGGAAGAGGTCATCGCCATTCCGCTGTACATGATTATCAACTGGCGGCTGCCGCTGATCGACGCCTCGCTCTACAACAGCTATCTCGGAATGATTTTACCGGTCGTCGGCTGGGCGTTCTCCATCTTTGTCCTGACCGAATTTATGTCAGCGATACCGAAAGAGCTGGAGGAGGCGGCGCGGATTGACGGCGCCAACGAATGGCAGATTTTCTTCCACGTCATTCTGCCGCTGGTAAAACCGGCGCTCGGCACGGTGGTGACCTTCGGCTTTATTATGATTTGGGACCAGTACCTGCTGCCGCTGATTGTGGTCAACCAGGACAGCCTGAATACCATTCCGGTGATCCTCGGTACGCTGCGTACCGATGAGAGCATCACGCCGAACATTTTTATCGCCATTACGCTGCTGGCGATGCTGCCCAGCATCATCGTCTATCTGGGTCTGCAAAAACATTTCAATCGCGGGATTATGTCCGGCGCGGTCAAAGGATAAGGGGTTAACGATGGGATCGGTTGTATTAAATAGCGTGCGCAAATCATACGGGGATGCCCACGTCATTAAAGATGTGTCGCTGACGATTCCGGACGGCGAGTTCTGCGTCCTCGTTGGCCCCAGCGGCTGCGGCAAATCCACGCTGCTGCGCATGATTGCCGGGCTGGAGGAGATCTCCGGCGGCGAAGTGCATATCAACGAGCGTAACGTTACCGAGGTGGAGCCGAAGCTGCGCGACATTGCGATGGTGTTCCAGAGCTATGCGCTCTACCCGCAGATGACCGTGCGTGAAAATATGGGCTTTGCCCTGAAGATGGCTAAGCTGCCGAAAGCGGAAATCAGCCAGAAGGTGAATGAAGCGGCGGCGCTACTGGGGCTGGAGCCGCTGCTGGAGCGCCTGCCCAAAGATCTCTCCGGCGGCCAGCGCCAGCGCGTGGCGATGGGGCGGGCGATCGTGCGTAAGCCGCAGGTGTTCTTGTTCGATGAACCGCTCTCCAACCTTGACGCCAAGCTGCGAACCCAGGTACGCGGCGAGATCCGCGAACTGCATCGTCGGCTGAAAACCACCTCGGTGTACGTCACCCACGATCAGATTGAAGCCATGACCATGGGGCAGATGATTGTGGTGCTGCGCGACGGGCGAATAGAGCAGGCGGGGACCCCGCTGGAACTGTACGACCGGCCGGCGAATCTGTTTGTCGCCGGGTTTATCGGCTCGCCGGAGATTAACCAGCTGCCGGGCGTCGTGGTCTTGAACGGTAGCGCCGCCAGCCTGCGTCTGAAAGATGGCTCCCTGTTGGCTTTGCCCGCCGGTTTACGGGTCACCGATGGCCAGCAGGTGGTGTACGCCATTCGCCCCGAACAGGTCAACGTGGTTCATGAAGCGCGGGACGATGCGCTGGCGGCGAAGGTGACGGCGGTGGAGAACACCGGCTCGGATATGCAGCTCTTCTGCGATACCGGCGGCGGGGCGTTTACATCGGTGTTCAAACAGCGTCTGGCCGTAAAAGAGGGCGATAAGATCTGGCTGCAGCCGAAGCTCGCCGGCGTGCACCTGTTCGATGCGCAAAGCGGCCAGCGCATAGCCTGCCGGGAGGGAAATTAAGGTGGCGATGAAGCTGTACACCCTTGACGAAACCTGCCTGGAAAACGCCCGGGCGGGCCTGAAGCAGCCCTTCTCGCCGCTGCAGCTGGCGCTAAGCAAGCTGGTATCGGAGGCGGATATCCTGCGTCGGGAAGCGCCGGAAAGCGTGGTACATAAAAAGCTGCGCCCGGCGAGCGGCGACGCGCACGATTACTACAGCCTGGGGACCTACTGGTGGCCAAACCCGCGGCGGCCCAACGGGCTGCCCTATATTCGCCGCGACGGGCATATTAATCCGCAGTGTGAGAACAACGACACGGATACCTCGCGCATTATCCGCATGTGCGAACGGTGCCTGACCCTCGGGCTGGCGTGGTACTTCACCGGTCAGCGTCAGTACGCGCAGGCGGCGGCTGCGCAGATCCGCTGCTGGTTCCTTGATGCGGAAACGCGGATGAACCCGCATCTGAACTATGGCCAGGCGATCCCGGGGATTGTTTCCGGTCGCGGTACCGGGCTTATCGATACCCGCTTAATGTGGATGGTGGTGGACACCATCGGTTTGATTAACGCGGCGAGCGTGCTTGATACCGACGATATCATCGGCCTGCACCAGTGGTTCCGCGACTTTAACCACTGGATGTACTACAGCGACATCGGCCACTCTGAGTACGTCTGGCACAACAACCACGGCACCTGGTACGACGCTCAGCGGACGGTTAACGCGCTATTTTATGGCGATAAAGGGCTGGCGGCGCGGATCATCGAGCAGGGGATCACCCAGCGGATGGCGGCGCAGATTGACCAGGACGGCAGGCAGACGATGGAGCTGGAACGTACCATTCCGTTCCACTACTCGCTGTTTAATCTGGAGGCGCATCTGCTGCTCAACCGCTACGCCGAACACGTTGAGTTCGATCGCTGGAACGCCATCCGCGATGGGCGAGGCGTGAAGCAAGGGATTGATTACCTGGTGCCGTTTATCCGGGAACCGGATCTCTGGCCCTACAGCGACCTGCAGGGAATCGTGTGGGATAGCGCGCTGCGCGTGCTGTTGCAGTCAGTGCGGGGCTATGCAAAACAATCTGCCAGCTATCGTGAAGCGCTGAAATGTGTGCCGCAGGAGACGCTGCAGCTGAAGGAACAGCTGATGTGGTGTCCGGGCTGATAGAACAATGCTTCTTGCCTCCCGACGGCGCTGTGCCCGATCGGCCTGGCTGCTATGTAGCCCGGATAAAGCGTTTACGCCGCTATCCGGGGAATGCGCCGGATAACGGCTTTGGCGCGGCTTCTTCCCGGGCGGCGCTACGCTTGCCCGGGCTACGGGGCCACGCTGTCTTACACGGCGGCGATGATTTTAATCTCGACTTTGTACTTCGGATTCATCAGCTTCGCCTGCACCGTACAGCGCACCGGGGCATGACCGGCGACGACCCACGCATCCCAGGCCTGGTTCATCGCCGCAAAGTCTGCGCCGTCGGCAAGAAAAATCGTCGCATCAAGAATACGCGACTTGCTGCTGCCCTGTTTCTCCAGCACGGCGTCAATCTGCGCCAGGGTATCGGCGGTTTGCGCGCAGGCATCGGCGTCAAGGTTGGACGGCACGCCGGTGTAGTACAGCGTCTGGTTGTGAATCACCACATCAGACCAGCGGGCTTCGGCATCAATACGCGTAATGGTCATGTTTATTTCCTCTTTGTTCCGGTTCATTAAGCTGCGGCAAGACTGCCATAATGTTTCACCTGCGTCACTACCCGCACTGGCGAAAACGACTCCACCCTGACATAATCACTGTCCAAATAACCAGGGGGTAATGTGATCGACGATTTTGCAGCAGACGGCCAGCTGGCCAGCGCGATTGCGGGATTTAAACCACGCGAGCCGCAGCGTCAGATGGCTTTCGCCGTCGCCAGCGCGATTGAAGAAACCCGTCCGCTGGTGGTTGAGGCGGGGACCGGGACCGGGAAAACCTACGCCTACCTGGCGCCTGCGCTCCGCGCCAATAAGAAAGTCATTATCTCCACCGGCTCGAAAGCGCTACAGGATCAGCTCTACAGTCGGGATTTACCCACTGTCGCCAAAGCGCTGAAGTACACCGGTAAGCTGGCCCTGCTGAAAGGGCGTTCGAACTACCTGTGCCTTGAGCGGCTGGAACAGCAGGCGCTCGCCGGCGGCGACCTGCCGGTGCAAACCCTCAGCGATGTCATTCTGCTGCGTTCGTGGTCTAACCAGACCGTTGATGGCGATATCAGCACCTGCGTTAGCGTGGCCGAAGATTCCCAGGCCTGGCCGCTGGTCACCAGTACCAACGATAACTGCCTCGGCAGCGACTGCCCGTTATATAAAGACTGTTTTGTGGTGAAGGCGCGGAAAAAGGCGATGGATGCTGACGTGGTCGTCGTCAACCACCATCTGTTCCTCGCCGATATGGTGGTCAAAGAGAGCGGATTTGCTGAGCTGATTCCCGAAGCGGAAGTGATGATCTTCGACGAAGCGCATCAGCTACCGGACATCGCCAGCCAGTACTTCGGCCAGTCGCTCTCCAGCCGCCAGCTGCTGGACCTGGCGAAAGATATCACCATTGCTTATCGCACCGAACTCAAAGACACCCAGCAGCTGCAGAAATGCGCCGACCGCCTGGCCCAGAGCGCGCAGGATTTTCGCCTGCAGCTGGGGGAACCCGGCTATCGCGGCAACCTGCGCGAGCTGCTGGCGGATAACAACATTCAGCGCGCGCTGCTGCTGCTTGATGATGCGCTCGAACTCTGTTACGACGTGGCAAAGCTGTCGCTGGGCCGCTCGGCGCTGCTCGACGCCGCCTTTGAGCGGGCCACCGTCTACCGCGGCCGCCTGAAGCGGCTTAAAGAGACCAACCAGCCCGGCTTTAGCTACTGGTATGAGTGCACTTCGCGTAATTTTACTCTGGCGCTGACCCCGCTGACGGTGGCGGATAAGTTTAAAGAGGTGATGGCGCAAAAATCGGGGAGCTGGATTTTTACCTCGGCGACGCTCTCGGTCAATGACGATTTGCACCACTTTACCGATCGCCTGGGGATTGGCGAAGCGCAAACCCTGCTGCTGCCCAGCCCCTTTGATTATGCCCATCAGGCGCTGCTGTGCGTACCGCGCAATTTACCTTTGCCGAACCAGCCCGGCGCGGCGCGCCATCTGGCGGCGATGCTCAAACCGCTGATTGAGGCCAACGACGGGCGCTGCTTTATGCTCTGCACCTCGCACGCCATGATGCGCGATCTGGCGGAACAGTTCCGCGCCACCATGACGCTGCCGGTGCTCCTGCAGGGAGAAACCAGCAAAGGTCAGCTTTTGCAGCAGTTCGTCAGCGCCGGAAATGCGCTGCTGGTGGCGACCAGCAGCTTCTGGGAAGGGGTGGACGTGCGCGGCGATGCGCTTTCGCTGGTGATTATCGACAAACTGCCGTTCACCTCGCCGGACGATCCGCTACTCAAAGCGCGGATGGAGGATTGTCGCCTGCGCGGCGGCGATCCTTTTGACGAGGTCCAGCTACCGGACGCGGTGATTACCCTTAAACAGGGGGTGGGGCGCCTGATTCGCGACATCGACGATCGCGGGGTACTGGTTATCTGCGACAACCGTCTGGTGATGCGTCCCTACGGCGCGGTCTTCCTCGCTAGCCTTCCGCCTGCGCCGCGCACGCGCGATATCCGCCGGGCGGTGCGTTTTCTTGCGGTGCCGCCGGCGAGGTAATCCGGCGCAAAATGTGGTAAGCTGCGCGCCATTTTGTCAATCTGCTAGAGCGAGAGCGCGACAACCCATGCGAATTTTAGCTATCGATACCGCCACGGAGGCCTGCTCCGCGGCGCTGTGGAATGATGGCACCCTCAGTGCTCATTTTGAAATCTGCCCCCGTGAACATACCCAACGTATCCTGCCCCTGGTGCAGGATGTCCTCAATGAAAGCGGAACGCTATTGACCGAGCTTGATGCGCTGGCCTTTGGCCGCGGGCCGGGGAGCTTCACCGGCGTGCGTATCGGCATCGGTATCGCGCAGGGGCTGGCGCTGGGGGCCGGGCTGCCGATGATCGGCGTATCTACGCTGGCGACCATGGCGCAGGGCGCGTGGCGGAAAAACGGCGCCACCCGCGTGCTGGCGGCCATCGACGCCAGGATGGGCGAAGTCTACTGGGCGGAATATCAGCGCGATGAACAGGGCGTCTGGCACGGCGAAGAGAGCGAGGCGGTGCTGAAGCCGGAAGCGGTTCGCGAGCGGCTTCAGCGGCTGGAAGGCGAGTGGGCCACCGTGGGCACCGGCTGGCAGGCGTGGCCGGATATGGCTCGCGACTGCGGTTTAACGCTCGTCGATGGCGACATTCAGCTGCCTGAGGCGCAGGATATGCTGCCGCTGGCCTGCCACCTGTTTACGGCGGGAAAAACCGTGGCCGTCGAACACGCTGAGCCAGTTTATTTACGTAATGAAGTGGCGTGGAAGAAACTTCCTGGCCGCGAGTGAATCTCAGTAACTATATGTCTGAGAAGAAGGAAGGAGTCGCGTCATGGCGGGTCAAAAAAGGGTAGTGCGTTGGTTAGTCGCGGCAGCAGTCGTTGCTGCGCTGAGCGGGTGCGCTTCGGTGCCGGATGCCATTAAGGGCACCACCCCGACGCCGCAGCAGGATTTAGTCCGCGTGATGAACGCGCCGCAGCTGTATGTCGGCCAGGAGGCGCGTTTTGGCGGTAAGGTTGTCAGCGTGCAAAATCAGCAGGGTAAAACTCGCCTGGAAATTGCCACCGTTCAGCTTGACGACGCCGCGCGTCCGGAGCTGGGCGAAGCGTCGCGCGGGCGTATTTTTGCCGACGTGAACGGCTTTATCGACCCGGTGGATTTTCGCGGACAGCTGGTTACCGTGGTTGGCCCGATCGTCGGCGTCGTCGACGGTAAAGTGGGCAATACGCCGTATAAATTCATGCTGATGAACGCCACCGGCTACAAACGCTGGAACGTAGTCCAGCAGGTGGTCATGCCGCCGCAGCCGATGATGGACCCGTGGATGTTCGGCCCGCGCCCGTGGGGCTACGGGTACGGCGGCTGGGGCTGGTATAACCCCGGTCCTGCCGAAGTCAGAAACGTTGTAACCGAATGATTTTGTAGTCTTTGTAAGCAAAAAGAAACAGCGGCTGGTCCGCTGTTTCTTCGTTTTCAGTCAAATAAGAAAAATAAATAGTGACGCGCTTCGCAACCTGTACAACGGCTAATTAATAAACTGGTACGCTGAGTTAATATAATGTTAACAAAATGTTTGTTGATCAGGGGCTGTGATGACGACGAATAACTATTTCAGAGGTGATGCAGTGAAAAAGGTTTGGCTAAACCGTTATCCCGCGGACGTTCCTGCGGAGATAAACCCTGACCGCTATCAATCCCTGGTTGAACTGTTTGAACACGCCGTCCGCCGCTATGCCGATCAGCCGGCCTTTATCAATATGGGCGAGGTGATGACCTACCGTAAGCTGGAGGAGCGCAGTCGGGCGTTCGCCGCTTATCTACAGGAAGGGTTAGGCCTGCAAAAAGGCGACCGCGTCGCCCTGATGATGCCTAACCTGCTGCAGTATCCGGTGGCGCTGTTTGGTATCCTGCGTGCCGGTATGATCGTGGTGAACGTTAATCCGCTCTACACCCCGCGCGAACTGGAGCACCAGCTCAACGACAGCGGCGCCGCCGCCATTGTGATCGTTTCCAACTTCGCCCATACCCTTGAAAAGGTGGTTGATAAAACCCAGGTCAAGCACGTGATCTTAACCCGCATGGGCGATCAGCTTTCCACGGCGAAAGGGACGCTGGTTAACTTTGTGGTGAAGTACATCAAACGGCTGGTGCCAAAATATCATCTGCCGGACGCCATCTCGTTTCGCAGCGCGCTGCAGCACGGCTACCGTATGCAGTACATTAAGCCGGAAATCGTCTCTCAGGATCTCGCTTTTCTCCAGTACACCGGCGGGACCACCGGCGTGGCGAAGGGGGCGATGCTGACTCATCGTAATATGCTGGCGAACCTTGAGCAGGTCAACGGCACCTACGGGCCGCTGCTGCACCGCGGTAAAGAGCTGGTTGTTACCGCGCTACCGCTGTACCACATTTTTGCCCTGACCATGAACTGTCTGCTGTTTATAGAGCTGGGTGGGCAGAACCTGCTGATCACCAATCCGCGCGATATTCCAGGCCTGGTCAAAGAACTGGCGAAATATCCCTTCACCGCGATGACCGGGGTCAACACCCTGTTTAACGCGCTGCTCAATAACAAAGAGTTTCAGCAGCTCGATTTCTCTTCACTGCATCTCTCCGCCGGCGGCGGAATGCCGGTACAGCAGGTGGTGGCGGAGCGCTGGGTTAAGCTGACCGGGCAGTATCTGCTGGAAGGCTATGGCCTGACGGAGTGCGCGCCGCTGGTAAGCGTCAATCCGCACGATATCGATTATCACAGCGGCAGTATCGGCCTGCCGGTGCCCTCCACCGAAGCGAAGCTGGTGGATGATGACGATAATGAAGTCGCGCCGGGAGAACCGGGGGAGCTGTGCGTGAAAGGGCCGCAGGTGATGCTGGGCTACTGGCAGCGTCCGGACGCGACCGCTGAAATTATCAAGGACGGCTGGCTGCATACCGGCGATATCGCGGTGATGGATGAAGAGGGCTTCCTGCGTATCGTCGATCGCAAAAAAGATATGATTCTTGTCTCGGGCTTCAACGTCTATCCGAATGAAATCGAAGATGTGGTGATGCAGCACGCCGGGGTTCAGGAAGTGGCTGCGGTCGGCGTGCCGTCCGGCAGCAGCGGTGAAGCGGTGAAGATTTTCGTGGTCAAGAAAGATCCGGCGCTGACGGAAGAGATGCTGATCGCTTTCTGCCGTCGCCAGCTAACCGGCTACAAGGTGCCGAAGCTGGTGGAGTTTCGCGATGAGCTGCCGAAATCCAACGTCGGGAAAATTTTACGTCGAGAACTGCGTGACGAAGCCCGTGCTAAAGTAGACAATAAAGCCTGAGCTAAGAGTGAATCGCCAGACGCCGGCTAAGCCGGCGTTTTTTATGGGCGCAAGTTAAGAGAGTATGATTTGAACTATCAGATGATCACCACCAACGATGGCCTTCGCGCCGTCTGCGACGCGGCAAGCGCGGTTTCCGCCATCGCGCTGGATACGGAATTTGTCCGTACTCGTACCTACTACCCGCAGCTCGGTTTGCTCCAGCTGTTCGACGGCAGCCAGGTTTCGCTGATTGACCCGCTGGTCATCACCGACTGGGAACCGATGCGTGAACTGCTGCTGAATAAAGATGTGACCAAATTTCTGCACGCCGGCAGTGAAGATCTGGAAGTATTCCTCAATGCTTTTCATTTGATGCCGCAGCCGCTGATTGACACGCAAATTCTCGCCGCTTTTTGCGGCCGCCCGATGTCGTGGGGCTTTGCGTCGATGGTGGAAGAGTTTACCGGCGTGGCGCTGGACAAGAGCGAGTCCCGCACCGACTGGCTGGCGCGCCCGCTGACCGAACGCCAGTGCATTTATGCTGCCGCCGACGTCTGGTACCTGCTGCCGATTGCCGGAAAGCTGATGGCTGAAACCGACAGCGCAGGCTGGCTCTCCGCCGCCCTGGATGAATGTCAGCTGATGCAGCAGCGGCGTCAGGAGATTCAGGATCCCGCCGAGGCGTGGCGCGATATCGGTAATGCCTGGCAGCTGCGTACTCGTCAGCTGGGCTGCCTGCAGCTGCTGGCGGAGTGGCGTCTGCGCAAAGCGCGCGAGCGCGATCTGGCCGTCAACTTTGTGATCCGGGAAGAGCATTTGTGGAACGTGGCGCGCTATATGCCCACCAGCCTCGGGGAGCTTGACAGCCTCGGACTCTCGGGCAGCGAAATTCGTTTCCACGGCAAGACGCTGATCGGCCTCGTCGAGAAAGCGCAGGCGCTGCCGGAAGAGGCGCTGCCAGAGCCGCTGCAGAACCTGATCGACATGCCGGGCTACCGCAAGCTGTTTAAGGATATCAAAGCGCTTGTGCAGACCGTGAGCGCCGAGAAGGGCGTCAGCGCGGAGCTGCTGGCCTCAAGAAGACAGATTAACCAGCTGCTGAACTGGCACTGGGGGCTTAAAAACGGCAACGGGCAGCCTGAACTGGTTTCCGGCTGGCGCGGAGAATTGATGGCCGATCGCCTGAATGCGCTATTGAGCGACTACCCGCGCTAGCGCCGAGCGGCATAGTGAAAAACCGGCTTCGCGCAGCGTTGCCGGTTTTTTTATACCTTCAGGCTCAGGACTTCGACTCTTCAGTTTCCGGCAGGGTCACGTTCAGCTCCAGAATCGAAATATCACCGTCCCTCTGCTCCAGCTGTACGCTGACCATTTCCGGGTCGATTTGCACATACTTGCAAATCACTTCGAGAATGTCTTTGCGCAGCTGCGGAAGATAGTGCGGTTCAGCGTCGCCGCGGCGGCGCTCCGCGACGATAATTTGCAGGCGCTCTTTCGCAATGTTGGCCGTGTTCTTTTTCCGCGAGAGAAAAAAGTCGAGTAATGCCATAATTTATCCTCCGAACAGGCGTTTGAGGAAACCTTTCTTCTCTTCTTCTACGAAGCGGAAAGGGCGTTCTTCTCCGAGCAGACGTTCAACGGTATCGGCATAGGCTTTACCCGCATCCGAGGCGTCATCCAGAATAACCGGTTCGCCCTGGTTAGACGCGCGCAGCACGGACTGATCTTCCGGAATCACGCCCACCAGATTGATGCGCAGAATTTCCAGCACGTCTTCCATGCTCAGCATGTCACCTTTGTTCACGCGGCCTGGGTTATAGCGCGTCAGCAGCAGATGCTCTTTAATCGGATCTTCGCCCCTTTCCGCGCGGCGGGATTTGGAGGCCAGGATGCCAAGGATACGGTCGGAGTCGCGAACGGAGGAGACTTCCGGGTTGGTGGTGATGATGGCTTCATCAGCGAAGTACAGCGCCATCAGCGCACCGGTTTCGATGCCTGCAGGGGAGTCACAGACGATAAAATCAAAATCCATTTTTTTCAGTTCTTCGAGAACTTTGTCTACGCCTTCGCGGGTCAGGGCGTCTTTGTCACGCGTCTGGGAGGCCGGAAGGATGTAGAGGTTCTCCGTGCGCTTGTCTTTAATCAGCGCCTGGTTCAACGTGGCATCGCCCTGGATGACGTTGACGAAGTCATAAACGACCCGGCGTTCACAGCCCATGATCAGATCGAGGTTACGCAGGCCGATGTCGAAGTCGATAACGACCGTTTTCTTTCCCTTCTGGGCCAAACCAGTAGCGATGGCCGCGCTGGAGGTGGTCTTGCCAACGCCTCCTTTACCCGAAGTCACAACAATAATGCGTGCCATAGAAATTCCTTGTTAAAAAGGGATTAATTCAACGATTGAATCGTCAAAGCGCTGTCGTCTAAACGTAGACGGGCCGCTTTGCCATAAAATTCGGCCGGAATGTTATCACTCAGCCAGTATTCCCCGGCGATGGAAACCAGTTCCGCCGAGAGGTTGCTGCAAAATATTTGGGCGTCTCTGTCGCCGCCGGCGCCGGCAAGCGCACGTCCCCGCATCATGCCATATACATGGATATTACCATCGGCAATAAGTTCAGCCCCGGCACTCACATGGTTTGTAACAATTAGATCACAGTGTGGCGCATAAATACGCTGACCGGAACGTACCGGCTGATCGATCAAGCGCGTTTTTGTGATCTGATTAACAGCTGGCGGCGGGGCAACGGGTTCTGGCGCGGCCTGACGGGTAATTTTTTCTTTCCCTTCGGTTAATAAAGGGATCCCGGCTCGGTCAATTTCGGTTTTCAGCCGAGGAAGTTTACATCCGCTTACGCCCATAATACGCAGACCGGTAGCCGCGATAGCCTCATGAAGAGGGCGCCAGTCGACGTCATCTTCAATGCTGCTGATATTCACCACCACGGGGGCATGACGTAAAAATGCGGGAGCCTGGGCGATTTTGTCTTCTAACGCCTGACGAATAACCTCGGGATTTGCATCGTGCAAATGAATCACAGATAAGGTGAAGCTACTGCCCTTAAGTTCGATTGGCGTATTTGACATCCTGGCCTTACTCAATTTGCTGTTTATCACTCGCTGAAGTGCGGTGATATTCCGAAGACTAAAAGGCATGTTATAGTCACTCATATATAGAGGCAAGTGACCACAGGTCTAATTCCGAGTAAAACTATGTTTTGTGTGATCTATCGAAGTACTAAACGTGAGCAAACCTATTTATATGTCGAAAAAAAGGACGATTTCTCCCGCGTTCCTGACGAATTAATGTATAGCTTCGGTACGCCCAAACTGGCAATGATTTTACCGCTCGATGGGCGAAAAAAACTCATCCACGCCGATTTGGATAAAGTGAAACAGGCGCTGGCCGATCAGGGCTATTACCTTCAGCTCCCTCCTCCGTCTGAAAATTTACTCAAGAAACACCTGGCGGAACAGGGGAATAAATCTGATTAACCCACAGAGGGAAAACAATGTACCAACATCATAACTGGCAGGGTGCGCTACTGGATTATCCGGTAAGCAAAGTGGTGTGCGTGGGCAGCAACTACGCAAAACACATCAAGGAGATGGGCAGTGCGACGCCGGAAGAGCCGGTGCTGTTTATTAAACCTGAGACGGCGCTATGCGATATCCGCCAGCCGTTGGTGCTTCCTGAGGGGCTGGGGTCGGTGCACCACGAGGTTGAGCTGGCGGTGCTGATTGGCGGCACGCTGCGTCAGGCGACGGACGATCATGTGCTCAAAGCCATCGCCGGCTATGGCGTGGCGCTGGACCTCACTCTGCGCGATCTGCAGGGCAAAATGAAAAAAGCCGGGCAGCCGTGGGAAAAGGCGAAAGGCTTTGATAACTCCTGCCCGATTTCGGGGTTTATTCCCGCCGGCGAATTTCACGGCGACGCGCAGAATACGCCGCTGAGCCTGAAGGTAAACGGCGAGGTGCGCCAGCAGGGCACGACGGCCGACATGATTCATAAAATTGTGCCGCTGATCGCCTATATGTCGCGCTTCTTCACCCTGAAAGCCGGTGATGTAGTGCTGACCGGCACCCCGGAAGGCGTGGGGCCGCTCGCCAGCGGCGACGAGCTGGAAGTCGGTTTTAACGGGTTTTCGCTGACCACCCGCGTGCTGTAACGACCGCTTGCCGCCTTCTCCGGGCGGCAAAACTTGCATCGGCGTGCCAGACTGGTTATAAGGTGCACCCTGAACTGCAATGACGGACATCCCAATGAGCGAACAACCTTTCTGGCAACACAAAACACTGGATGAAATGAGCGATGCGGAGTGGGAATCACTTTGCGACGGCTGCGGACAGTGCTGCCTGCATAAGCTGATGGATGAGGATACCGACGAAATCTACTTCACCAACGTCGCCTGCCGTCAGCTTAATATCAAAACCTGCCAGTGCCGTAACTATGAGCGCCGTTTCGAATATGAACCGGACTGCATTAAGCTCACCCGCGACAACCTGCCTACGTTTGAATGGCTGCCGCCGACCTGCGCCTATCGTCTGCTGGCGGAAGGTCAACCGCTGCCGCACTGGCACCCGCTGTTAACCGGTTCGAAGGCGGCGATGCATGGCGAACGCATCTCCGTTCGCCATATTGCTGTGAAAGAATCCACGGTGGTTGACTGGCAGGATCATATCCTGAACAAACCAGACTGGGCGCAGTAGGCGCTCAGTTAGCCTTTCTTCGCGTGGAATAGCCCGCTTTCACCGTCGGCGTCATCTGCAACCCAAAAGTTAATATTGAACTGCGCGTCGTCGCTAAGCTCAATGCGGTGCCAGTACTGCGGCGGGCTGGTCGCGAACTGTCCGGCGTTGATAACGACCTTTGCTTCAGGCTCTGTCGCCTGTTCGTCGGCGAAGCCATAATAGGTTACCGTACCTTCCATCACGCAAAGCTGGCCGAAAACACCCGCAGCGGTGTTGTGGTGCGTCAGCAGAGCGGCAGGGACGTTCTGTTTGGTAAAGAATGGGGTGGAGCGTTTTACCTTCCAGCTAGCGGGAATACGCAAATGAGACATCATGTGCTCCTTAGTTAACATCGATAAGTTGCATTTAATATGCAGCTTTATGTGACCGACGTCAACGTGCAGGCAAAAAAAACGCTCCCGGAGGAGCGCTTTATCAGCAATCGTTCTTAGCGGCCAAACAGATCGCGCTTTTTAGGTTTAAACGGCTGTGCGATAAGTACCAGCGCGCCGACAACCAGATAGGCGGCGAAGATCCCGACCAGCCACTGCGGCATTTCCAGCGTCAGGAATTCCCACTGGCGTACGGAGCAGTCACCGGTTGCGACAAATACCTGAGGCAGCCATTTATCCAGCGGCAGCCACGTGGGGAAACGAGCGGCGAAATCGCAGGTCTGGAAGGGGGAAGGGTGAAGCTGAATCATGGTGTGTTCCCATGCCAGCTGCAGCCCGCGCAGGGCGCTGTAGAGCCAGATAATAATCGCCACATAGCGCAGAGGCGATTTTGGCGCGATGGCGCCGACAATACCGGCACCCATAATGCCAAAAAGCGCGCAGCGTTCGTAAATACAGAGTACGCAGGGTTGCAGCAGCATGACGTGCTGGAACCACAAAGCAACCAATTCAAGAACAAACGCGGTAAGCGCCATCAGGAGCCAGGCACCGCGTCCCCTTGAGCACTGGTTTAAATATCGCAACATAATCATTTCCCTGGAACATGCTAAATCATGGCAGTGTAAACGAAAACCGAAGCGACGCCAGCAGCTAGTCTGAAAATATTACGTAAGCGAATATGGAATACCCGGATTTTTGATCCGGGTATTGCTTTTTTATTTCAGCAGCTGAGGCGTCACCAGCCAACCCTGCTCCAGCATCCACTGGGTCGCCGGCATCAAGGTAAACTCGACGCACGCCAGGCCCACCAGGGTCAGGACGAGAGTATACGGCAGCGCCATCCACACCATACGGCCATAGGAGAGGCGAATCAGCGGGGCCAGCGCGGAGGTGAGCAGGAACAGAAACGCGGCCTGACCGTTCGGCGTGGCGACGGATGGCAGGTTAGTACCGGTATTAATGGCCACCGCCAGCAGCTCAAACTGCGGCAGGCCGATCGTCCCATGCTCCAGGGCCGTCTTCACTTCGTTGATGTACACGGTGCCGACGAAGACGTTATCCGAAATCGACGATAGCAGGCCGTTAAACAGATAGAACAGCGATAGCTGGGCGTGCGGCGAGGCCTGGAGAACAAATTCGATCACCGGGGCAAACAGGTGCTGATCGATGATCACCGCCACGACGGCAAAAAAGACCGTCAGCAGCGCGGTAAACGGCAGCGCTTCGGTAAACGCTTTGCCGATGGCGTGTTCATCGGTGACGCCGGAAAAAGTCGTTGCCAGAATGATGACCGACAGGCCAATCAGGCCGACTTCCGCCAGATGCAGCGCCAGCGCGACGATCAGCCAGACGCCAATAACCCCCTGGGCGATAAGACGCAGGCGATCCTGACGGCTGCGGCTCTGACGGCTACGATCGTCGAAATCCTGTAGCACTTTGCGCACCGTAGGCGGCAGCGGTTCGCCGTAGCCAAACAGGCGGAATTTCTCCAGCAGCAGGCAGGTGAGCAGGCCGCATACCAGCACCGGTAAGCTTACCGGCAGCATGCGTATGAAGAATTCACCGAAGTGCCAGCCCGCGGCTTTGGCGATAATCAGGTTCTGCGGTTCGCCGACCATCGTCATTACGCCGCCGAGCGCGGTGCCGACCCCGGCGTGCATCATCAGGCTGCGCAAGAAGCCGCGAAACTGCTCCAGAACATCGCGATAGTGCTGCTCGATATGGCTGTCGTCGAGCATGTTGTCATCGTCCGGCCGCGCCGAAGCGGCTTTGTGATAAATACCGTAGAAGCCAACGGCTACGCTGATCACGACGGCGACAACGGTCAACGCGTCGAGGAAGGCGGAGAGGAAAGCGGACGCGACGCAAAACGCCAGCGACAGCAGCATCTTGCTGCGAATGCCGAGCAGCAAACGGGTGAAGATAAACAGCAGCAGCTGCTTCATGAAGTAGATACCCGCCACCATAAACATCAGCAGCAGCAGGACTTCAAGATTACTGGCCACTTCTTCGCGAATATGCCCGGGCGTGGTCATACCGATAAATACCGCTTCAATAGCCAGCAGGCCGCCCGGCAGCAGCGGATAACATTTAAGCGCCATCGCCAGGGTGAAGATAAATTCGATAACCAGCAGCCATCCGGCAATAAACGGATGAAGATAAAAGACCAGCGGATTAACGATCAGGAAAATGATGAGAGTGAGTTTGTACCAGTCCGGGGACTGACCAAGAAAGTTGCGCCACAGGGCGCGGCCATACGACATTTCCACGACAGACATCCTTTCTCCGTCAAATTCTGAAACATGATTTTATGCGTAACTATACGCAAGATTACCAGTTGCGCAAAACGAGACGCAACTTTCTTCGCATCACGTTCTTTAGCCACAGAAAGTGTGAAATGAAAAGTTGAAAATGAAACGGCGATCCCTTTTTAATTACTTTCTGGCGCTATCTGCCTTATGGCCGCTCTGGTATGATGAGTCGAATAGCAACGCTGTGTAATGGAAATCTTATTATGGTCATTAAGGCGCAAAGCCCTGCGGGTTTCGCTGAAGAGTACATCATTGAAAGTATCTGGAATAACCGCTTCCCTCCTGGTTCAATTCTTCCCGCTGAACGTGAACTTTCTGAACTGATTGGTGTTACCCGTACAACCTTACGTGAAGTGTTGCAGCGTCTGGCCCGCGATGGCTGGTTAACCATTCAGCACGGTAAGCCTACCAAAGTGAACAACTTCTGGGAAACGTCAGGTCTGAATATTCTCGAAACCCTCGCGCGTCTCGATCACGACAGCGTTCCGCAGCTGATTGATAATCTGCTGTCCGTGCGTACCAATATTTCGACTATTTTTATCCGCACCGCTTTCCGTCAGCACCCGGATAAGGCGCTGGAGGTTCTGGCGAGCGCGCGTGAAATTGAAGACCACGCCGATGCGTTTGCCGAGCTGGATTATAATATCTTCCGCGGTCTGGCCTTTGCTTCAGGTAACCCCATCTACGGCCTGATCCTCAACGGGATGAAAGGTCTGTACACCCGCATAGGTCGTCACTATTTTGCCAACCCGGAAGCGCGTAGCCTGGCGCTCGGCTTCTATCATCAGCTGGCGAAAGTATGTGAAGAAGGGCTTCATGAACAGGTTTATGAAATCGTTCGCCGCTACGGGCATGACAGCGGGGAGATTTGGCATCGTATGCAGAAGAATTTGCCGGGTGACCTGGCGATTAATATGCGCTAGACCCCGCCCACGAATAAACAACGCCCGGTGCTGTCACCGGGCGTTTTGCTGTTTACGCGCTACAGCGGATTGGGCCGCGGCGGCGTACGTTCCAGCAGCTCAACGCTACCATCGGCGTTTTGCTGCTCCAGAAGAACGTCAAATCCCCACAGGCGGTGGACGTGCTTCAGCACCTCGCGGCGTCCTTTATCCAGCGGCACGCGGTTGTGCGGCACGTAGCGCAGGGTGAGTGAACGGTCGCCGCGCAGATCCACATTCCATACCTGAATGTTCGGCTCGAGGTTGCTCAGGTTGTACTGCGCTGAAAGCTTCGAACGAATCTCACGATATCCCTCTTCATTATGAATGGCGGATATTTCCAGATAGTTGTTGTGATCGTCATCGAGCACGGTAAAGAAGCGGAAATCGCGCATGATTTTCGGCGACAGGAACTGGCTGATAAAGCTTTCATCCTTGAAGTCGCGCATGGCGAAGTGCAGGGTTTCGAGCCAGTCGGATCCGGCAATATCCGGGAACCAGTACCTGTCCTCTTCCGTCGGCGACTGACAAATACGTTTGATATCCTGGAACATGGCGAAACCCAGCGCATAGGGGTTAATGCCGCTATACCACTGGCTGTTATAGGGCGGCTGGAACACCACGTTGGTGTGGCTGTGCAGAAACTCCAGCATAAAGCGCTCGGTGACTTTTCCTTCATCATAAAGATGATTCAGGATGGTGTAGTGCCAGAAGGTCGCCCAGCCTTCGTTCATCACCTGAGTCTGCTTCTGCGGATAAAAATACTGGCTGACCTTACGCACGATACGCAGGATCTCACGCTGCCATGGCTCCAGCAGGGGCGCGTTTTTCTCCATAAAGTAGAGCAGGTTTTCCTGCGGCTCAGAGGGATAGCGGCGCGCCGCTTCAATGGTCTTTTCCTCTTCGCGCTTCGGCAGGGTGCGCCACAGCATATTCACCTGGCTTTGCAGATACTCTTCCCGGCTTTTTTGCCGCGCTTTTTCCTCCTGCAGCGAGATTTTCTGCGGGCGTTTATAGCGGTCAACGCCGTAGTTCATCAAGGCGTGGCAGGAGTCGAGCAGCTTCTCGACTTCATCAACGCCGTAGCGCTCTTCACATTCGGTGATGTATTTACGCGCGAAGATGAGATAGTCGATGATGGAGCTGGCGTCGGTCCAACTGCGAAAGAGGTAGTTATTTTTGAAAAACGAGTTGTGCCCGTAGCAGGCGTGCGCCATCACCAGCGCCTGCATGGTGATGGTGTTCTCTTCCATCAAATAGGCGATACAGGGGTTGGAGTTAATGACGATTTCATAGGCCAGCCCCTGTTGCCCGTGCTTATAGGCCTGTTCGGTCTCAATGAATTTTTTACCAAACGACCAGTGCGGATAGTTAATCGGCATCCCGACGCTGGAGTAGGCATCCATCATCTGTTCGGAAGTAATGACTTCGATTTGGTGCGGATAGGTGTCAAGACGATACAGCTTCGCCACCCGATCGACTTCTGCCAGATAGGTCTCCAGCAGCTCAAAAGTCCAGTCGGGTCCATCGCTTAAACGGGTTGTGTCCTTGTTCATGGAATCAATCGTAGCCATTAGCGCGCCCTCGTTGTTGATGGTTCTCTCTGTACGGAAAACCTCTTAACAAGCATAGAACACGGCGTCGCAAACTGCGTGCATCCGCATTTTCTTTTCTTCGCGATTTCACAATCTTAAAGGCGTTGTTTTACGGTTTAAACAGGATTTTATTCTGTAGAAAAATGAGGCGCAGCAGGAGATGGTAAACCGACGGGGGCAGTGCTGGCGCAGAACCCTGTGAGATAAGTCACCATAAATAAAGCGTATGTTGAATAATATTTTCATCTGAGTTATCAATTTGTAATCAGATGATTGTTCTTTAACGATTACGGAGCCGCTATGCGCGTCGTCATACTGGGAAGTGGGGTAGTTGGAGTCGCTAGCGCCTGGTACTTAAGCCAGGCAGGACATGAAGTGACGGTTATCGATCGTCAGCCGGGGCCGGCCGAAGAGACCAGCGCCGCTAACGCCGGGCAGATCTCTCCCGGCTACGCTGCGCCGTGGGCGGCGCCGGGCGTACCGTTGAAGGCGATTAAGTGGATGTTCCAGCGCCACGCGCCGCTGGCTATTGGGCTGGATGGCACGCCGTTCCAGCTGAAATGGATGTGGCAGATGCTGCGCAACTGCGACACTCGCCACTATATGGAAAACAAAGGACGTATGGTGCGCCTGGCGGAGTACAGCCGCGACTGCCTGAAGGCGCTGCGCGAGAGCACCGGTATCCAGTATGAAGGCCGGCAGGGCGGCACGCTGCAGCTTTTCCGCACCGACAAGCAGTTCGAAAACGCGACCCGCGATATCGCGGTACTGCAGGAGGCGGGCGTGCCTTACCAGCTGCTGGAGGCAAACCGCCTGCTGGACGTTGAACCGGCGCTGGCGGAAGTGAGCCATAAACTGACGGGCGGTTTACGTTTACCTAATGATGAAACCGGCGACTGCCAGCTTTTCACCACGCGTCTGGCCCTGATGGCGGAACAGGCGGGCGTGACTTTCCGTTTTAATACACCGGTGGATGAACTGCTCTATGAAGGGGATCTCATCTCCGGCGTGAAGTGCGGCGCTGAAATCATCAAAGCCGACGCTTACGTGATGGCATTCGGATCATATTCGACGGCCATGCTGAAAGGGCTGGTGGATATTCCGGTCTACCCGCTGAAAGGCTATTCGCTAACGATTCCGATCGCGGAAGAAGACGGCGCGCCGGTTTCGACTATCCTTGATGAAACCTACAAAATCGCCATCACCCGTTTCGACAGGCGTATTCGCGTTGGCGGAATGGCGGAAATTGTTGGATTTAATAAAGAACTGCTGCAGCCGCGGCGTGAAACCCTGGAGATGGTGGTGCGCGATCTGTTCCCGCGCGGCGGCCACGTTGAACAGGCAACCTTCTGGACCGGACTGCGTCCGATGACCCCGGACGGTACGCCGGTGGTGGGCCGCACGGCGTATAAAAATCTGTGGCTCAACACCGGCCACGGCACGCTGGGATGGACCATGGCCTGCGGTTCAGGCCAGCTGATCAGCGATCTGATCTCCGGGCGTACGCCGGCGATCCCGTATGACGATCTTGCCGTCGCCCGCTATAGCCGAGGCTTTACGCCTGCCCGCGCTCAGCATCTGCATGGCGTTCACAATTAACAAGGAGCTTTCATGTCTCGTCCTGTAAAGGCCAGCATTGATATGTCAGCCTTACGCCAGAATCAACACATTGTTCGCCGCGCGGCGCCCGGCTCGCGCCTGTGGGCGGTGGTCAAAGCCAATGCTTATGGCCACGGCCTGGCAAGGGTCTGGAACGCGCTTAGCGCCGCGGACGGTTTCGCGATGCTCAATCTTGAAGAGGCGATCCTGCTGCGCGAGCTCGGCTGGAAAGGGCCGATACTGATGCTGGAAGGTTTCTTCCATGCCGATGAGCTGGCGCTGTTTGATAAATACCGATTGACTACCAGCGTGCACAGTAACTGGCAAATCAAGGCGCTGCAGCAGGCGAAGCTGCACGCGCCCCTCGATATTTACGTCAAGGTGAATAGCGGGATGAATCGGCTGGGTTTTATGCCGGACCGTTTGCACATCGTCTGGCAGCAGCTGCGAGCGCTCGGTAACGTCAGCGAAATGACGTTAATGTCGCATTTCGCCGAAGCGGAAAACCCGGACGGCATTGTCGAGCCGATGCGGCGCATTGAGCAGGCGGCGGAAGGGCTGGATTGCCCGCGCTCGCTGGCGAACTCGGCGGCAACCTTGTGGCATCCGGAGTCGCATTTTAACTGGGTGAGGCCGGGGATCGTGCTGTACGGCGCCTCGCCTTCCGGCCTGTGGCAGGACGTGGCCAACACCGGGCTGAAACCGGTGATGACGCTAAGCAGCGAAATTATTGCCGTACAGAACCTGAAAGCCGGTGAAGCGGTCGGCTACGGCGCAACCTGGCGCACGGCGGAGGAGCGGCGTATCGGCATCGTTGCCTGCGGCTATGCCGATGGCTATCCGCGGCTGGCGCCGAGCGGTACGCCGGTGCTGGTTGACGGCGTACGCACCGTGACGGTCGGGCGCATCTCAATGGATATGCTGGCCGTGGATTTAACCCCATGCCCGCAGGCAGGGATCGGCGCGCCGGTTGAGCTGTGGGGCAAAGAGATCAAAATTGACGATGTCGCGGCCGCCTGCGGCACCGTCGGATATGAATTAATGTGCGCGCTCGCGCCGCGCGTACCGGTTGTGACGGTGTAACTTAGCCTGAGGCGGATCACTCCGCCTCATCTTCCGCCATCCGTACGCCGACCCGCAGAACGTGATCCTCTTCTTTTTCCGCCACCGTCCACACCATCCCGGCAAATTCCACCTGGTCGCCGACCACCGGGGCGGCGCCTAACAGGTGCTGTATGACGTCACCCAGAGACTGCTGGCGATCGCGAAACTCTTCTCCCCCGTCAATGCCGTAAATCTGCGCGACGTCGGCAAATCTGGCACTGGCATCGAGAATAAAATCACCGAAGAAGCGCTGATCCAGCGCCACCGGCGGCGACTGGCTGAACAGTTTACCCAGCGCGGGCAGGTCGCGCTCGCGGCCAATCACGCAGAGAATATCGCCTTCCAGCAGCCGGGTACTGCCGGTAGGGTGCAGGAGTACGTTGTCGCGAAACAGCGCGGCAATCCGCGTCTCCGGCGGCATATGCAGGTCGCGCAGCGCCGCGCCGACGCACCATTTTTCGGCGCTAAGCTGGTACACGAACTGCTCCCACGGGTTTTCCGGATGGATATCCAGCCCGACGCGGGAGATGGGCGAGCCGACCGGCGGCACCACCACTTTGGCTTTCTTCGCCGCCCAGGAGAGCGAGGTCCCCTGTAACAGCAGCGAGACCAGCACCACGAAGAAGGCCACGTTAAAGAACAACCGCGCATTCTCCAGGCCCGCCATCATCGGGAAGACGGCGAGAATAATCGGCACCGCGCCGCGCAGGCCCACCCAACTGATAAATATCCGCTCGCGCAGGTTGAAGCCGCGAAACGGCAGCAGACCGGCAAACACCGACAGCGGACGGGCGATAAAGATCATCCACATCGACAGAATGAGCGCCGGGATGGCGATAGGCCACAGGTCGGACGGGGTGACCAGCAGGCCGAGCACCAGGAACATGGCGATCTGCGCCAGCCACGCCAGGCCGTCGAAGTTTTGCAGGATACCGTGGCGGTTGCGAATCGGCCGGTTGCCGAGCAGGAATCCGCACAGGTAGACCGCGAGGATGCCGCTGCCGTCCAGCGAGGTGGTGGCGGCGAAAATCATGATCCCGCCGCTCAGCGCCAGCAGAGGATAAAGCCCGGCCGGCAGCACAATGCGGTTAATCATCTGCAGCAGCAGATAGCCGCCGCCGAGGCCAATAGCGATACCCAACCCGAACTGCTGCACGATATGCACCGCGAACATCCAGCTCAGGCCGGTCTCGTGCTGCTGAATCATCTCGATAAGGGTAATGGTCAGGAACACCGCCATCGGATCGTTGCTGCCGGATTCAATTTCCAGCGTCGAGCCGACACGTTCGTTCAGCCCTTTACCGCCGAGGAGTGAGAACACCGCCGCGGCATCGGTTGAGCCGACGATAGCGCCGATCAGCAGCCCTTCAATCAGGTTGAGATGAAACAGCCAGGCCGCCATCAGTCCGGTCAGAGCCGAGGTGATCAGCACCCCGACCGTGGCGAGCGAGAGGGCGGGCCACAGCGCCACGCGAAAAGAGCTGGCCTGAGTGCGCATCCCGCCGTCAAGCAGGATAACCGCCAGCGCCAGGTTGCTCACCATGTAGGCGAAAGGGTAGTTGTCAAACGGAATGCCGCCGATACCGTCAATGCCCGCCAGCATCCCAATCGCCAGGAAGATAACCAGAATCGGGATGCCGAGGCGTGAGGAAAAGGAACTTAATAAAATACTACAGGTTACTAAAACAGAACCCAGGATAAACAGACTGATGACCGCAGCGGCGTCCAATGTTGACGTACTCCTTACCGGCGTGAAGATAAATTAAAAACTACACCATTTTAACAATCTGACGCCGATCGGGATATGCGTTAGAGGAATTTTTATTCCGCTAGAACCGGGTGGCCGCTGATGCTTAACGTGGTGATGGATGCGTTGTTGACCAGCAATGCTCTGGCGCCAAGCGGCAGGGTGACCGTACGCTGCTCGTGACCGAAATCCAGGCCGCTGATGACCGGAATGTTAAGCTGCTGGCGAAGGTAGTCGTATACCATCGGCAGATCGTATCCGGCATCGTAGTCGTTGGCGTTTGCGCCGGTAAAACTGCCGAGGATAATCGCCCGCTGGCGCGCGAGAATACCGCTGTTGAGCAGCTGTAATAGCATGCGTTCGACGCGGAACGGGTGTTCGTTAATATCTTCCACCACCAGAATTCCGTCGCTAATCTGCGGCATCCACGGGGTGCCGATAAGCGAGGTCAGCATCGCCAGGTTGCCGCCCCACAGCGTGCCGTCGGCGCGACAGTCCGGGCCTTCACCGTGCCATTCAAGCGTAAACGCCGGGTTGCGCAGCGCCTGCCAGAAATGGTGCTCGGTAAATTCGTTCAGCGTTTCAGCGCCGAAGTTTCCCGCCAGCATCGGCCCGCTAAAAGTGATTATGCTACCCTTTGCCAGCAGCCCCAGCTGGATGGCGGTGAAATCGCTGTGGCCGCAAATAAGCAGCGGATCCTGCTGCTGGCGGGCGATCAGCGCCTGCCAGTCAATCTGCGGCAGCAGGCGAGTCGCGCCGTAGCCGCCGCGTACCGCCAGCACGATGCGGTTTTTACCGGCGAGGGCGGCGAGCTGGTTGATATCGGCAAGGCGTTCATTCTCAGTTCCGGCAAAGCGCAGCGCCCGGCGGGGAATGACTTCCTGGTGCGCGACCTGGTGCCCGGCCTCCTGCAGACGCTGCACGCCGCGATACGCCGCCTCTTGGTTGATGCAGTAACCGGAAGGGGCGACGAGATAAAACTGAGACATGACAATTCCTTGCTAAGAATGAAAGGGTTATCATGCCGCCTGGAGCGTTTATTGTCATCTCCGTGCGGCAAACTTCAGCCAATAAGGATAGATGTGTGAAATTGAGATGGTGTGTTTTTTTATGTGTATTGTTGGCCGGTTGTAGTTCAAAACACGATTATCGTAACCCGCCGTGGAACCCGGAAGTCCCGGTTAAGCGGGCGATGCAGTGGATGCCAATCAGCGAAAAAGCCGGTGCGGCGTGGGGCGTCGATCCCCAGCTGATTACCGCCATCATCGCCATTGAATCCGGCGGTAACCCGACGGTGGTTAGCAAATCCGGCGCGGTTGGCCTGATGCAGCTGAAGCCCTCGACCTCCGGTCGCGATGTTTACCGGCGGATGGGCTGGAGCGGAGATCCTTCGGTGAGCGAGCTGAAGAATCCCGAGCGCAATATTTCGATGGGGGCGGCCTACCTCAGCATCCTCGAAAACGGTCCGCTGGCGGGGATTAAAGACCCGCAGGTGATGCGCTATGCGGTGGTGGTGTCCTATGCCAACGGCGCGGGCGCGCTGCTGCGGACGTTCTCGTCCAATCGCCAGGATGCGATTGAAGAGATTAACGATATGGACGCCGATGATTTCTTTGAGCACGTGGTGAAAAAGCACCCGGCACCGCAGGCGCCGCGCTATATCTGGAAGCTGCAGAAGGCGCTGGACGCCATGTAAAGGGCGCTCCCCGCAGGCTCAGCTTGCCGGGGAGCCATCGGCCCGGCCGATTCTGGAACTGCACATTGATAAAGACGCGCGGCGGGCCCCCGCCGCGCGGAGGTTTACGGCGCGACTTTTTTCTCCTCTACCGCAGCCGGCTGCTGAGCGGCAGGCTGCGCCGAGGCGTCCGCTGCTTTGCCGTTGTCGTCATTCGCCGCCGGGCGCGCGGTGGGGACGGAGTCACACGGCTTCTCTTTCGGACACACCAGGTCCAGCATCTTCAGGGTGACGCCGTTGGTCCAGCCAAAGCCGTCCTGTAGCGGATACTCTCCGCCACCGCCGCCGGTTCCGGTCGAGCTGACATCATATTTTTCCACCAGCTTCTGTTCGCTGTTGTAGGTGTGCTGAACGTTGCTGAGGAACCGCCAGCTCACCTCCATTGCGATTTTCTGCTGGCCATACTTTTGCAGGCCTTCAGCGGCGACCCACTGCAGCGGCGCCCAGCCGTTCGGCGCATCCCACTGCTGGCCGCTATTGACGGTCGTGGTGGTCAGGCCGCCGGGCTTGAGCAGTCGCGCTTCGGTGGCGGCGGCGACCTTCGCGGCGCGTTCGCTGGAGGCGGCGTTGACGTACAGCGGGAACAGCGCCGCGGCGGTCAGCTGATTGCGCACCTTATGACTTTTCAGATCGTAATCGGCGTACCAGCCCTCTTTATCGTTCCACAGATATTTCTCCAGCGCTTTCTGACGGGCGTTGGCTAATGCGTCATACTGCGCGGATTTAGCGCTATCCCCTGCCGCTTTACTGGCGCGGGCGATGGTTTTTTCCATGTGGAACATCAGCGAGTTCAGATCGACCGGAACAATCGAGGTGGTGCGGATGGTGCCGAGCTGCTGCGGGTTATCCATCCAGCGGGAGCTGAAGTCCCAGCCGGATGCCGCGGCGGAGCGCAGATCGCGGTAGATTTCAGTGGCCGGGCGGTTGGGATTGTTTTTGGCGGTTGTGACGTCGTCCAGCCAGGATTCCGGACGCGGCGTGTCGTTATCGTCCCAGTAGCGGTTGAGCAGGGCGCCGTCGGCCATCCGCACCACGCGCTTACTGGCGCTGCCGGGCTCAAGCGCCTCAGCGCCATCCATCCAGTACTGGTACTCTTTCTCCATCTGCGGCAGCCATTTTTTGAGCGCCTCATCGCCCTCGTGCGTGGCCAGCAGTTCAACCATAAACGGGAAGAACGGCGGCTGCGAGCGGCTCAGATAGTAGGTGCGGTTGCCGTTGGGAATATGGCCCCAGGCGTCGATCTCCGCGGCGAAGTTGGTCACCATATCTTCAATTTTATCCCAGTGGCCGCTCTCAGCGAGACCGAGCATGGTGAAGTAGCTGTCCCAGTAATAGACTTCGCGAAAGCGTCCGCCGGGCACCACGTAGGGCTTTGGCAGCGGCAGCAGCGAATCCCATTTTTCGACGTCGACGGTACTGCGGGTCAGTACGGGCCATAATCCGTTGATATGCTGGCGCAGCGTTTGTCCTTTTGGCGGAACGTACTGGTCGTTTTCGCGAGGCAGGGTAAAGTTGAGTTCGACGAAGTGCCGCAAATCAAAGCTGGTCTGGCTTTTCTGCATACGATAATCGGCAAGGATCATCAGCGGGTCGCCGTTCGGAATGGCGTCAGCAAACGTTTTCTGGTCAGAAAAAAGTTTCGCGCTTTGCACATCGTTAAATAGCGGACCGAGCAGGATATCGGGTGATTGCGGGGTGGGACGGGTTTCTTCAGCCTGAGCCGTCAACGTCGCCAGGGCGACAAACGCGCCTCCTAGCGCCAGACGAAGAGCAAAAGGCAGGGTAGCGGGGCGACGGGAAACGGGGCTCGTCATAGATTGTTCTCCTTATCATTGCAGACTATGTGCCACTGCATTCGGCCATCAGAAAACCTTAGACGAATATCCGCCGCTGCGCGTGTCCGAGGTAACATTTTACGCGAAAACAGAGTATTTACCGGGCGCTGCTCTGTTCCGCACCGACAAAATATTGGCGGTTAAAACAGCGCTGTCTTGTAGGGTACTTCGGGGGATATTTTCGCTGAATATCTGGCAATTGATAAAAAACATAATCCGCGAATAAGAAAAATAAATAGACAAGCGGCATGGTATTCCTATATGGCATTTTTATCTGCTCATCCCTGTCGCCTGAAAAAAGTTAGCGAAGTATTAAAACATGTGATCTGCCAAACAAAAAAACGGGTTCTAATACCATTGAAGGCTGACAGGATCACATAAATAAAAAAACATAAATAATTAATAAAAAAACATAATGGCATCTGTAGGAGAGAAAAGTAAAAAATGCAGACATTACAGAAACCGGTTTCATTTTTTCGTAAAGGAGTGATGTATGTCTGCTGGCGACAAAATTTCTGTCAGAGAAAAAGTAGGTTACAGCCTGGGGGACGCAGCGAGCCATATTGTATTTGACTCCTCCGTTGCCATCTTAGCCTACTTCTATACCGATATTTATGGTCTACCGCCCGCCGTGATGGGGACGATGTTTTTGCTGGTTCGTCTGCTGGATGCGATTACCGATCCGATTATGGGGGCGATTGCGGATGCCACCTCAACCCGCTGGGGGCGCTTCCGTCCGTGGCTGCTGGCTATCTGCGTACCTTTTGCCGTGAGCTGCGTGCTGGTTTACTCCATACCGTCTTTCTCCGACTCGGGGAAAGTGGTTTATGCGGTTGCGGCATATATATTTATGACGTTGATGTACACCGCCATTAATATTCCTTACTGCTCGCTGGGTGCGGCGCTGACTTCCGATCCGCGTGAAAGCCTCTCTCTGCAATCCTGGCGTTTTGCCATCACGCCGATTGGCGGCGCGCTGGGTACCGCGTTTATTTTACCGCTGGCTGATCTTCTTTATCCTGGCGATCGGGCGACGGGTATTCAGGTCTCCATGGCGATATTTGGCGTTATCGGCTGCCTGATGTTTGTCGTCTGTTTCGCGACCACTAAAGAGCGCGTCCAGCCGATCAAAGAAGAAAATCTGAATATTGCCCGAGATGTGAAAATTCTTTTCCGCAACGATCAGTGGCGTATTCTCTCCGTTTACAACTTTATGATGCTGGTTGCCGTGGTGATTCGCGGCGGGGCGGTGGTATATTACGTCAATAGCGTGCTGAATAAAGGTGCGGACGTTATTACAATATTCATGCTCGGCGGGATGTTTGCCTCCATGCTGGGTTCGGTGCTGGCAAAACCGTTTGGTACGCGTTTCTGTAAGGTCAGACTCTCTTTCTGGATAAATCTCGTCACCGCTGCGCTGGGCGTCGTATGCTTTATGGTGCCGGTACAATATTGGGTGCTGGTGCTCGGCGTGCATATTCTGATCTCTATTATTCAGGGCGGCAACGGCGCGCTGCAGTGGTCGATGATTACCGACGTGAATAACTATGGTGAATGGAAAACCCAGCGTCGTATCACTGGAATGAACGTCGCGGCGAATATTTTTGTGATTAAGCTCGGCGTAGCCGTTGGTGGTGCGATTCTTGGATGGGTGCTGGCTTACTACCATTACGCGGCTAACACCACGGTGCAACCAGCCTCTGCGGTACATGGCGTAGTGCTATTGTTCACCCTGGTACCGTCAATTTTCTATGTTCTTACCGCAGTCTCTATTAAATTCTATGGCTTAACAGAAAATAGAATGAATGGCATTGTTGATGATTTGAAAAAAGGAACTTTTGCCGAGTCCTGAAAATAACAGAATAACACTTGTGGCGTTGTGAATTCATCTTCACATAGCCACAGGTGTATCCTGAATGAAATAAACAATAATTAATTTAGGGATATTCAAATGAAAATAAAATATATGGCTTTGGCTATTGGCGCCATTATGTCCTCTAATGTGATAGCAGCAAAAAATAATACCTCTGCCGATATTGACCAGCGCCTTGCGCAACTGGAGCAAAGATTAATTAACGCTGAACAGCGCGCCGCGGACGCTGAAGCGCAGATACAAACGCTTAAACAACAGCAAACAACGCCAGCAAAAACCGCGCCGGCGGTGAAAGTCGATGCCGCTGAGCCGGTCGTTCCCGGCGCGACTCCTACGAAACTTACGCTCTCAGGCTATGGCGACCTGAAGTTTTATGGTGATGTGGAATTCAATATGGATGGTGCCAGCGGTAGCGGTAGCCTGACGTCGGTAAAAACCTCTTCGAATAAAAACTGGGCGCCGGGTACTAAAGAACGTTGGGATATTAACGGCCGTATTCTGCTGGGCTTCGATGGTATGCGCAAAATGGATAACGGCAATTTTGCCGGTTTCTCCGCCCAGCCGCTGGCTGATATGACCGGTAAAATGAACCTTGACGATGCGGTATTCTTCTTTGGCAGGGAAGATGACTGGAAGGTAAAAGTTGGTCGTTTCGAGGCCTACGATATGTTCCCGCTGAATCAGGATACGTTTATCGAATATTCCGGCAACACGGCTAACGACCTCTATAGCGATGGCTACGGCTATATTTACATGATGAAAGAGGGCCGCGGCCGTAGCAGCAGCGGCGGCAACTTCCTGCTCAGTAAAACGATAGATAACTGGTATTTCGAACTTAATAACCTGGTGGAAAACGGCAGTACGCTGTTCCAGGACTCCAGCTATCACGGCAATACCCTGGAAAATGAGAAAAACGTCGCCTATTTACGTCCGGTGATTGCGTGGAATAGCGGTCGCTTCTCTACCGCAGTAGCGATGGAAAAGAACGTCGTGAAGAATGCTTACGGTTATTACGACAATCGCGGCAGTTGGGTCGACCAGTCGGACCGTACCGGCTATGGCTTGACGATGTCATGGAATGGACAAAAAACCGATCCGGAAGATGGGGTCACCACTAACCTGAACGTGGCCTATATGGATGCCTCCGATGAGAAGGATTTCACCGCAGCTATTAACTCCCTCTGGCATCGTTTTGAACTGGGTTACATCTACGCCCACAACAAAATCGACAAGTTTAACTCGGCTAATTATGTCTCTACCTGCGACGATGGCTGCTGGATCTCCAACGTGGGTGACTACGATATCCACACCATTCACGCATCGTACCTGTTCCCCAATGTCATGGATATGAAGAACTTCAACATCTACCTTGGCGCTTACGCCTCGTGGATTGAAGCGAAACCAACGGATGGCGACAAACATGAAGACTCCCGCTACGGCGGCCGTCTACGTTTCAAATATTTCTTCTGATCAAAGCAGAGCCCGCATTGTGCGGGCTCTGTTCATTATGCCATTACGCCTCCTGCGGAGGCTCGAGTTAACAGGACTACACCATGTTTGACAGTAAAGCGGGCACTCCGCTGGAAGGGTTTGCCGAATTTGCCACTGCCGCTGCCGCCGAAGGCGCGGTATTGCTGAGAAACGATCGCGGAATGCTCCCACTTAATCCTCTGCAGCCGGTTTCACTATTTGGCCGTACGCAGATTGACTACTATCGCAGCGGTACCGGTTCCGGCGGGGCGGTTAACGTGGTGAGCAGCACAACCTTGCTGCAGGCGATGCGGGAGCGAAGCAGGGGCAGGCTCAATGAGCAACTGGCTGCGCTTTACGAAAGCTGGATTGAACAACATCCCTTCGACAACGGCGGAGGGGGCTGGGCAGCGGAACCCTGGTACCAGCAGGAGATGCCGCTGAGCGATGAGCAGATTCGTCAGGCCCGCGCCGTCTCGACCCAGGCGGTTATTGTCCTCGGTCGTACCGCGGGTGAAGATCAGGATAATGCCGATGTTGAAGGCGGGTACCGGCTCACGGCCGATGAGAAGCACATGCTACACCAGGTATGCCGAGAGTTTGATGAAGTGGCAGTCGTGTTGAATACCGCCGGGCTTATCGATCTCTCATGGGCTGACGATCCGCTGCTGCGTCAACGCATTCGCGCGCTTCTGTATGTCTGGCACGGTGGCGCGCACGGCGCACAGGCCGCAGCCTCGTTGCTATACGGTGATGTGACCCCTTCAGGTAAGCTGGTTGGCAGCATTGTGATATCGCTGGACGATCATCCGGCATCCCCCTGCTGGGGTGCGGAAGAAAAAAATCTCTACCAGGAAGATATCTACGTTGGCTATCGCTATTTCGAAACCTTCTCTGCGCAGAGCCTGCAGTTCCCCTTTGGCTTTGGTCTCTCATACACCTCTTTCACCCTGCAATCGGCGCGGGCGGAGACCTTTGGCGACCTGATCAAGGCGACCGTCACCGTGACCAATCGCGGGGAGCGCTTCGCGGGAAAAGAAGTGGTGCAAATCTACCTCCAGGCGCCGCAGGGGGCGCTCGGCAAACCGGCCAAAGCGCTGGTGGCTTTTGCCAAAACTCGCCTGCTGCAACCGGGGGAAAGCGAGACCTTAACGTTATCAATTCCGCTGGAACGCTTTGCTTCTCTGGACGATAGCGGGGCGACCGGGCATCCACACTGTTATGTGATGGAGCCAGGGCTTTATCGCTTGCTGCTTGGTAACAGCGTGCGCGATTTACAGCCGCTGCCGGTTGACGGCGAGGCGGGGTACGCGCAGAAAACGCTGCGGATCCTCTCCTGCCATCAGCAGGTGCTGGCGCCGACGGTGCCTTTCGTACGTATAAAACCGGTCGCGGACGGCGATGATGGGCGCTATCAGATCGAGTGGGAGGACGTGCCGCGGCGGGAGATTAATCTGCGCGCGCGCATTGAGGAGCGTTTGCCAGAGGCTATCACCCTTACCGGTAACCAGGGACTGACGCTCAACGACGTGGCTGAAGGGCGTACCACGATGAATGCCTTTGTTGCTCAGCTGTCTGTTGAGGAACTGGCCTGCCTGGTGCGCGGAGAAGGCATGTGTAGCCACAAAGTGACGCCCGGCGTCGCATCGGCTTTTGGCGGCGTAGCCGACAGCCTGCTGGAAAAAGGCATTCCTCTGGCATCGACCGCCGACGGCCCATCCGGGATTCGCATGGATAACGGCGCGAAGGCCACTTTGCTTCCCAGCGGTACATTATTGGCCTCCAGCTGGGACCCGATCCTCGTGGAACGCTTATACGTGATGGAAGGCAAAGAGCTGCTGCGCAACGGTATCGACCTGCTGTTAGGGCCGGGGATGAACATCCAGCGCCATCCGCTGAACGGGCGTAATTTTGAGTACTTTTCCGAAGATCCGCTGCTCACCGGGATGATGGCGGCGGCGGTGGTTCGCGGCATTCGCAGCGGCGGCGGGATTGCCACCCTCAAGCACTTTGCCTGCAACAATCAGGAGTTCGCCAGAGCCAAAGCGGATTCGGTGGTGTCAGAGCGCGCGCTGCGTGAAATCTATCTCAAAGGTTTTGAGTATGCGGTGAAATCCGGCGGCGCAAATGCGGTAATGACCGCTTATAACCCGGTCAACGGCCACCATGCCGCATCCAACTACGATCTCACCACCACCGTACTGCGCGAGGAGTGGGGCTTTCGCGGGATCGTGATGACCGACTGGTGGGCAACGATGAACGATCCCATCGATGGCGGCGCGGCGAGCACCCACAACACCGCGGCGATGATCCGCGCGCAGAACGACCTTTATATGGTGGTCAATAATAACGGCGCGGAAGTTAATGCGGGGGGAGATAATACCCTGGCGGCGCTGGCGACAGGCGAGCTAACGCTCGGTGAGCTTCAGCGCTGCGCGATAAACATCCTCGACTTTATGATGCAGACGCAGGTCTTTAAGCGCGGGGAGATGCCGCGGGCGGGGATTATTCGCCTGGCGGCGGATCCTGTGAGCGATGGGGCCTGTCCTGGCGCAATTAAAATTGCCGAGCAGTCGCGGCTGCGCTACGACGAGGAGCTGGTGCTGAGCGTTGAGCGAACAGCGGTATATGACGTGCTGGTGAGCGTTCACGCTAACGGTGCGCCGCTCGCACAAACCGCCTGCAACCTGCTGCTTAATGAACAATTTGTGGCGACGATCCAGACCAACGGTACGCTCGGTCGTGAGATTGTGCAGAAGCTGTGTCGGATTGAGCTACAGTCGGGGAAATATCGCGTAGACTTTGATTTTATCAAGCCGGGTCTGGTGGTGGACTGGCTGGAGCTCAGGCTCGTTAATGACTAATTTCCGTCTCAGGAGCCGCCGATGAACCGACGCCATTTTTTGTTTTTAAGCGCCGCCGCGCTGCTGGCGGGCGGTCGTCTTCGCGCCGCTGAAAGCCAGCAAACGATCCGCCTGTGGCCTGGCGTGCCTCCCGGCGGCGGCGGACCGGACGGCCCCGTTCGCTTATCGGCACGCGGCGCGCTAAGCCATATCGTCCAGCCTGAACTGACGGTATGGCGTCCCGCAGCGCCACGCGGCCACGGCGTATTAATTGCTGCCGGCGGCGGCTATCGACGCATTGAAATGGCGAAGGAGGCCTGGCCCGCCGCGCGCTGGCTAACGATGCGCGGCTATACCGCGTACGTGCTGACCTATCGTCTTCCCGGGGAGGGGTGGCAAGCGGGCGGCCTTGCTCCGCTGCAGGACGCTCAGCGGGCGCTGCGCCTGATTCGTCAGCGGGAAGCCAAAGTCAGCCTTCTGGGGTTTTCCGCCGGCGGACATTTGTCGGGAATGGCTGCCTGTCGCGCCGATTTTGCCTCTTACCCGCCGATCGACGGCGTGGACGACACCCCGCCCCGGGCCGACGGCGCCGCGCTGATTTATCCGGTGATTTCCCTCGAACCTCCGTACACCCATACCGCCACCCATCGGCTCCTCGCCGGGCCTCACGCCGCGGAGGCGGTCGATCGCGCCTGGTCGGTACAAACCTGGGTCAGCGCGCGGACGCCGCCCTGTTTTCTGGTTCAGGCGGAGGACGATAATGTCTCCGATCCGCACAATACGTTGATAATGGCCGCCGCCTGCCGTCAGCATCAGGTCCCGGTCACCCTGTATCGTTACGCCAGCGGCGGTCACGGTTTTGCGCTGGGCCGGGCCGGTACGCCTAGCGTCGAGTGGCCCGAGCGCTACGCTGCGTGGCTCGCGGCGCGTTAGTATCGCGTGAATCGACTTGCCCCAAATTGGTGCGCTTTAAGCGAAAAACAGGCCATAAATAAGCAAAGCGTCTGATTGTTTTTTATTCAATTCAGCGCCATGGCATAACAGCGTAACGCCGCGCCGCCGCGCTGCGTTACCTGGCATAATTAATGCTTATCTCTTACCGGGATTACCTCAAAGTGAGTACAACCGGAGGAGACGGCCATGATAAAAATAACGCTTCCTGACGGGCATTATTATGATGAGATGCTTACCGCACAGGGAGAGCAGCGTCAGCACTATAACGCCTGGTGGCAATGGTTTCGCAGTACCGATCAATTCTCTATCCGGCAGAAGAAAGAGCAGGCGGAGCTGCTCTTTCACCGCATCGGCATCACCTTTAACGTCTACGGCGAGGATGAGGGCACCGAACGACTGATCCCTTTCGACAGCGTGCCGCGTATTATTCCCGCCGGCGAGTGGCAGCGAATTGACCGCGGCATCCGCCAGCGGGTGAAAGCGCTCAACGCTTTTCTTTACGATATCTACCACGATCAAAATATCCTTCGCGCGGGGCTGATCCCGGCCGAACAGGTGCTGGCGAACGAACAGTATCAACCCTGTATGCAGGGGATAAATTTACCCAATAACACCTACGCCCATATCACCGGAGTCGATATGGTGCGCAACAGCGACGGCCAGTACTACGTGCTGGAGGATAATCTGCGCACCCCCTCCGGCGTCTCCTATATGCTGGAAAACCGCAAAATGATGATGCGGCTGTATCCCGAAATGTTCGAACAGCACCATATTGCGCCGGTAGAACGCTACCCCAGCTATCTGCTGCAAACGCTGCGCGAAAGCTCGCCGGTGGACGATCCGTGCGTGGTGGTGATGACCCCGGGGCGGTTTAACAGCGCCTATTTTGAACACAGCTTTTTGGCCCAGCAGATGGGCGTTGAGCTGGTGGAAAGCGCGGATCTGTTTATTAAAACCGGGGCGGTGTATATGCGCACCACCGAAGGACCGCGGCGCGTGGACGTCATTTACCGGCGTATCGACGACGCGTACCTTGACCCGCTGGCCTTCCGCGCCGACTCCATGCTAGGCGTTCCGGGGCTGCTGTCGGTGTATCGCGCCGGGGGCGTGGTGCTGGCCAACGCCATCGGTACCGGCGTCGCCGACGATAAATCGATCTACCCCTTCGTACCGGAGATGATCCGCTTCTATCTGGGCGAGCAGCCGATCCTGAGCAATATTCCCACCTGGCAGTGCCGTAAGGCGGAAGATCTCAGCTACGTGCTGAGCAATCTTGAACTGATGGTCGTGAAAGAGGTTCACGGCGCGGGCGGCTACGGCATGCTGGTTGGCCCGCGCTCGACCAAAGAGGAGCGCGACGCGTTTCGCCAGCGCCTGCTGGCGAATCCGGCCAACTATATCGCCCAGGACACCCTGGCGCTGTCGACCTGCCCAACCTTTGTCGATGAGGGGCTGGCGCCGCGCCATATCGATTTACGTCCCTTCGTCCTTTCCGGCCAGGAGATCCGCCTGGTTCCCGGCGGGCTGACGCGGGTGGCGCTAACCGAAGGCTCGCTGGTGGTGAACTCGTCGCAGGGCGGCGGCACCAAGGATACCTGGGTGATGGAGGATGATGAATCATGTTAAGCCGCACAGCGAGTGAACTCTTCTGGATGGCGCGCTACCTTGAGCGCGCAGAAAGCTATGCCCGGGTGCTGGACGTGACCTGGAAGCTGTCGATGATCCCCCGTCACAGCCAGCAGTCGCGGGATTTAGCCCTGCCGCTGAATCTGTCGCTGACCCATGAGCTGTTTCAGGCGCGGCACGCGCGTTTCACTATGAGCAACCTGCTTAATTTTTTCGCGCTCGACGGCAACAACCCGTACAGCATTTTCAGCTGCGTCGAGATGGCGTGGAACAACGCCCATGCGGTGCGCGGCAGCTTGTCGGCGGAGGTGTGGGAAAGCATCAACGCCACGCGCATTGAGCTGCGAAAGCTGCGCCAGCAGGGGATCGGCGAGCTGGGCAACGACGCTTTCTTTGAGTGGGTAAAAGAGCGGGTACATCTGTTTCGCGGGGCGATCCTCGGCACGCTGCTGCGTAACGACGCCCTGAGCTTTATCGGGATCGGGACGCTGATCGAGCGGGCATCCGCCACCGCGCAGCTGCTGTTGATTAAGGATCAGCAGTTGAACAGCGATCCCGATCCGGTACGCGAGTACTACCGGCTGGATACGCTACTTAATGCGGTCAGCGCCCGCGAGGCCTACAACAGCATTTACCGCCAGCCGGTCAGCCGCGAAACGGTGATGGAGCTGCTGATCCTGCGCAACGATGTGCCGAGATCGCTGAGAGCGAGTATTTCCGACCTCGTCGGGCAGCTGGAACAGATTGCCAACGACCGCTCGCACTTGCCGCTGCGGCTGGCGCACCAGCTCAACGTCGACCTGCGTTTCAGCACCCGCGACGATCTGGCGCAGGCCGATTTACAGGTCACCCTTAATGCACTGCTGGCGCGGATTAACGCGCTTTCCGACAGCATCAGACAAACCTATCTGGAGGCGTTATGAAACTGGTTATCGATCACCTGACCCGCTACGGCTACGATGAAGAAGTGAAGTTTTCGACCCAGTATCTGCGCCTGACGCCGCGCAGCAGCGGTCGGCAGAAGATCACCGCCTGGACATTAACCCTGCCGGACGGTTCCGCCGTCGCCACCACCGACGCCTGGGGCAACGTGCTGCACGTGCTGACGCTGGATAATCCGCATAAAGAGATTACCATCCGCGCCAGCGGGATCGTCGATATCGCGGAAGAGGGGGACGACATCGGCGCGGAGCCGCAGGAGCTGCTGTCGCCGCTGGTTTTCTTGCGCTGTACGCCGCTCACCCGCGCCGACGGCCCGATCCGCGAATTCGCCCAGCGCTGGTATCAGCCGGAGGCGCAGGAGGAGAGCCTGAACCGGTTAATGGCCGAGCTGCTGCTGAGAATGCCCTATTCGCCGGGCGCCACCCAGGTGCAGGACTCCGCCGCCGATGCCTTTGCGCGCGCGAAAGGGGTTTGCCAGGATCACACCCACGTGTTTCTCGCCTGCTGCCGGGCGCTAGAGATCCCGGCGCGCTACGTCAGCGGCTACGTTTACAGCGATAACGCCGAGCACGTCGCCATGCACGCCTGGGCCGAAGTGTGGCTCAACGAGCGCTGGCAGTCGTTTGATATCACCAATAACACGCGCAGCCTGAATCAACATTTGCGGCTGGCGACCGGGCTGGACTATCTTGATGCGTGCCCGGTACGCGGCACCCGCCTCGGCGGCGGGGGGGAAATCATGTTAACTAACGCTGAAGTGCGCGAGCATTCGCAGCAGGCGCAGCAGCAATAACGGCAGGAACAAAAAACGATGACCTACTGTGTGGCCATGTGTTTGTCAGATGGACTGGTATTTGCCTCAGACTCCCGCACCAACGCGGGAGTGGACCATATTGCAACGTTTAAAAAACTGCACGTTTTCCATCAGGATGGCGAACGGGTCATGGTCCTGCAGTCGGCGGGCAACCTGGCCACCACTCAGAGCGTGATTAGCCTGCTCAGCGCCCGCATTCGCACCCAGCAGGAGCCTAACCTGATGCAGGTGACCTCGCTATACGACGCGGCGATGCTGATCGGCAAAACCTTACAGGAGGTGATTCAGCGCGACAGCAGCAACCAGCAGAACTGCGGCAATACCAACTTCAACTGCAACCTGCTGCTCGGCGGGCAGATCGCCGGCGAAACGCACCGGCTGTTTCATATCTATCCGGAAGGCAACTTTATTGAAGCCACGCGCGACACGCCCTATTTCCAGATTGGCGAGAGCAAATACGGCAAGCCGATTATCGACCGGGTTCTGACCATCGATACCCCCCTGGAGCAGGCGATGTGCTGCGCGCTGATTTCGATCGACTCCACCCTGCGCAGCAATCTTTCGGTGGGGCTGCCGCTGGACACCCTGCTGTACCGCAGCGGTAGCCTGAGCAGCGCCGAACAGCATCGGATCACCGAAAACGATCCCTATTTCAATACCATTCGCAAAGCGTGGTCCGAAGGGCTGCAGAGCACCTTTCTGAAGCTGCCGCCGTTCACGCCGGGCGGCCACAATCAGGCGGAAAAATAACGCCCCGGCGTCATGCCGGTCATGGTGCGGAAGAAGTAGATAAAGGCGCTGTCGCTGGCGAAGTCGAGCGCCTGCGCCGTATCGGTAATCCGCTCCCCGGTTGCCAGCATCTCGACCGCTTTCATTAATCGCCACTGTTGACGCCACTGCTGGTAGGACATCCCGGTATCGCGGCGAAACAGTCGGCTGATGGTTTTTTCGCTGGCGCCGCAGCGGGCAGCGAGCGTCCCAAGCGGCGGCGGCAGCGCGTCGCCGCAAACCATCGCCAGCCGTTTATCCTGCGGCAGCGCGAGCATCATCGGCTCCCGCGCGGCGGCGCGAATTTCCGCCTGGCACAGGGCGGCGAGATGCCGTGCCTGCTCGGCCTCCCAGTCGGTATCCCAGGGGCTGGCGCTGATGCGCTCTAATAGTTCGCGCAGCAGCGGCACCACGTTGAGTATCGCCGACTGCGTTGGCAACTGAGGGTAACGCTGCGGCTGAAACCAGACGGAACGATAGTCGACAATGTTTTTCATCTCCGCGCGATGGCTGACTTCAGCGGGGATCCACGCCGCGCGCCCCGGCGGCAGCAGGCACAGCAGGGCGCCATCGTCGAGCGTTAAACGCACGCATCCCTGACGGGTAAACAGGATCTGCGCCATCTTATGCCGGTGGCTGCCGGAGTCGTGGTTACCGAGCGCCGACTGCACGCCAATCAGGCTACTTTTCAACGCATCCGGATCGAATGCCGCGTCAGCGTCAAGCCAGGCCATAATGTCTGATTTCCGATATTTAAAGTCATTATGTTTATAATGTTCGATAAACGGCTTCCCTACAATAGCGCCTCTTGTTAATCAGGAGGTGGATATGTTGGGACGTGCCGCGCTGGTGCTGGTGACCGCGCTACTGATGTTTCCGCAAATAGCGGAAACGATTTATAGCCCGGCGCTGACCGATATCAGCGCCCGTTTTTCCGTGAGCGCGCCGCAGGCGGCGCTAACCCTTTCCGTGTACTTTATCGGTTTTGCCGTCGGCGTTTTGCTGTGGGGCGGATTCAGCGATCGCTACGGCCGGCGTCCGGCCCTGCTGGCGGGGTTAGGGGTTTACGCATTGGGATGCCTGATGGCGCTGTGGGCGACGGATTTTTCGCTGCTGCTGGCGGCGCGGATCGTCACGGCCGCTGGCGCGGCAACCGGTTCAGTGGTGACGCAGACGGTCCTGCGGGACTGCTATCGCGGGCGGCAGCTGGCGGGAATTTTTTCGTTTATCGGCCTGGCGCTGGCGGTGAGCCCGGCCGTCGGGGTCTATATCGGCGGCGGGTTGACCGCCCTCTGGGGGATGCGCGGCGTATTCAGCGCGCTGGCGCTTTTGGCCGCCGCGCTTCTGCTGGGCTGCCTGCCATTGATGCCGGAAACGCGTCCGCAAAACCTCAGGAGAGGGCCGTTTCTTCACGTGCTGCGGCGGATGGTGGGCGATACGCGTATCGCCCTGGCGGCAATCCTGGTGGCGGCATTTAACGTCAGCCTGTTCAGCTACTACAGCCTGGCTCCGTTTCTGTTCGCCCGATTCGATCTTGATGCCCTGACGTTTGGCTACAGCGGTATGGCGCTTGCCGCGGGTTCGCTGCTCGGCGCGCTGCTTAACCACCGGCTGCTGCGTCGGAATGTCTCGCTGGGGCGGATACTCGCCATCGCCTGCATTCTGCACTTAGCCGGCGGCGTCGCGGTGTACGTGCTGCGGGAATCAATCTGGTTTGTGGCGCCGGTTGCGCTGGTCACCCTTGCCTGGGCCATGGCGATCCCGCTGGTGCTGGGGTCGGCGCTGAGCGCCTACGGCGACTGTCGGGGCACCGCCGGCGCCTTTTTCGGCCTGTTTTATTATGTCCTGATTGGCGCCGGTCTGCTGGCGGCCGGGTGGGGGCAATCGCTGGGTGCGTCGCTGCTGGCGTGCGCGGGCGTGAGTATGCTCGCCGGGTGGCGTTATATCATCGTGCTCAACGAGGGCTAAGGTGATTTTCTGGCAAAGCTAAGCGATTTAAATTCTTTGTTATTTAACGCGTTATCTCACATCTTCGGAGGATCAAACGATAACGCGAAAAGGCAGTGGCAGGAATGGCAAAAAGCAGGTCGGTCTATCTGCATCCGCAGCAGCGCGAGCGGATTCATCAGTTTTCCCGTAGCTGGCTGTGGCGCAGCGAGCTGCCCACCTGGCTACTGATCGTTGCCGTCTACGGCGGCTGGTTTGCCTCGCTGGCCTGGTGGCGCGAGCTGGGCATTTTCCCCGCCACGCTGCTGCTCATCTGGTTCACCGCCTGGTATATGTCATTGCAGCATGAGCTTATTCACGGTCACCCCACGTCGCGACCATGGTTTAACCAGCTGCTGGGGACCCTGCCGCTGGCGGTCTGGTATCCCTACGGGCTGTACCGCGACTCGCACCTGGCGCACCATCATCATCATTTGCTGACGCAGCCGGTTGACGATCCGGAATCCTACTATTTTACGCCGCAGAGCTGGCAGCGTTTTGCCCCCTGGCAGCGTAGCCTTATTCATCTGCGCAATACGTTTATCGGCAGGCTGCTGGTGGCGCCGCTGCTGGATATTGCCCAGACGCTCGGCAGCGCGCTGGCGGCATTTCGACACCGGCGGGTGAACACAATAGCGATGTGGCTGGTTCACGGCCTGCTGCTGGCGGCGCTGTTCGCGTGGATGAATCACCTCGGCTTTTCGCCGCTTTACTTCGTGCTGGCTATCAGCTACCCGGCGCTGGCGTTGACCAAAGTGCGCTCTTTCCTTGAACACCGCGCCGCGGACGATCCGCTGGCCCGTTCGGTGATTAACGAGGCGGGGCTGGTCTGGCGGGTGCTGTTCCTCAATCTCAACTACCATTCAGTGCATCACGATTTGCCGGGGGTACCGTGGTACGGGCTGCGAAAAATCTATCTGCATAATCAGGCGGAGTATCAGCGGCGCAACGCCGGGTTTGTGGTGCGCGGCTACGGTGAATGGCTGCGGCATTTTTTTGCCAGGCCGGTGGCGGTGAATGCCCATCCCGGCTTCAACCAGCAGGGTAAGGCGGATGAAGAGCATGAGTGAAAGGCTGGCGTTTCCGATGTACGCGGTGAATGACGAGGATACTCAGGCGCTCTGGCGGGCGGTGCGGCAGCTGCTGGCGGCCCGCGGCGTGGTGGAGGAGGATACGCTGTCGTATCAGGTACCTGAGGATCTGCTGACGCACTGGCGCCATCCGGCGCTGCTGTTGAGCCAGACCTGCGGTTATCCGCTGATGACGCGGCTGCCGGCAGTGCAAACGGTCGGCTGTTTTCACTATTCCGCGCCCGGATGCGAAGGGCGGAACTACCGCAGCCTGCTGGCGGTACGTGAGGCGGACGGTGGTCAGACGCTGGCGGATTTTCGCGGGCGCCGGGTCGTGTGCAATTCGCCGGATTCCCAGTCCGGCTATAACGTGCTGTTAAAAATGGTCGCGCCGCTGTCGCGCGATGGGCGTTTCTTCTCGGCGGTCGCGTTTAGCGGCAGCCATCGCCAGTCGCTGCGTGAACTTCAGCAGGGGACGGCGGATATTGCCGCTATTGATTGCGTGACCTGGGCGCTGCTGCAGCGTCATCAGCCGGAGGCGCTGGCGGGGCTGGCGGTGATTGCGCGCAGCCCGCTCGCCCCGGGTCTGCCGCTGATTACGTCGGCGACGACGTCCGCGGCGACGCTGGGGCTGCTGAGAGAGGCATTGCAGCAGCTGGTGAGCGATGAACGCTACCGGCCGCTTTGCGAAGCGCTGTTTATCTGCGGCTACAGCGATATGCGGCGCGCGGACTATCAGCCCCTGCTGGCGTGGCGTGATGAGGCGGCGGCCAGGGGCGTTGTGCGGCTGTAGGCGGCAATTTCCCCGGGCCGCGGCGCAAGCGCCTTGCCCGGGCTACCGGCCCGCAGGCGGTTGTGAACCCGTAGCCCGGCTAAGCGCAGCGCCACCGGGAAGAAAACCGCAGCAAAGCATCCGGCAGCGCACCTTTCCCGGAGGCGGCGCGTTGCGCCTGTCCGGGCTACCGATCCGCAGGCGGTTGTGAACCCGTAGCGCGGCTAAGCGCAAGCCGGGAAGAAAACCGCAGCAAAGCATCCGGCAGCGCACCTTTCCCGGAGGCGGCGCATTGCGCCTGTCCGGGCTACCGATCCGCAGGCGGTTGTGAACCTGTAGCCCGGCTAAGCGCAGCGCCACCGGGAAGAAAACCGCAGCAAGGCACCAGGCAGCGCACCTTCCCCGGAGGCGGCGCGTTGCGCCTGTCCGGGCTACCGATCCGCAGACGGTTGTGAACCTTTAGCCCGGCTAAGCGCAGCGCAAGCCGGGAAGAAAACCGCAGCAAGGCACCCGGC
>NZ_JBEAFH010000027.1:0-916 GCF_040061575.1 Klebsiella sp. CB_Kp196 | reverse complement strand
TTCAGGTGGCTCTTGGGCGAAAGTACTGACGACAGACCAGAAGCGGGAAGCCGTGGAAGTCATGTGCGAGGCTAAGGGTCTGTCGCAACGTCGTGCCTGCAGGCTGGCAGGTCTGTCCCTGTCAACCTGCCGATATTCGGCTCAGCGTCCGGCTGCTGACGCGCAGCTGTCTCTACGCATCACAGAGCTGGCACTTGAACGCCGCCGTTTTGGTTACCGGCGTATCTGGCAGCTTCTGCGACGTGAAGGTCTTTGCGTTAACCACAAGCGGGTTTACCGCATCTATCAACTTAATGGCCTGAGTGTAAAACGCAGACGACGTCGTAAAGGGCTGGCAACAGAACGTCTGCCGCTGCTCCGCCCGATGGCGCCCAATCTGACCTGGTCAATGGATTTCGTCATGGACGCACTGGCCACAGGTCGCAGGATCAAGTGCCTGACCTGCGTGGATGATTTCACAAAGGAATGCCTGACGGTCACTGTTGCCTTCGGGATTTCAGGCGTGCAGGTCACGCGTATTCTGGACAGCATTGCGCTGTTTCGCGGCTATCCGGCTATGATAAGAACCGATCAGGGCCCGGAGTTTACCTGCCGCGCACTCGATCAGTGGGCTTTTGAGCATGGTGTGGAGCTGCGACTTATCCAGCCCGGCAAGCCAACGCAGAACGGATTTATTGAGAGTTTTAACGGACGCTTTCGTGATGAATGCCTGAATGAGCACTGGTTCAGCGATATTGTTCACGCCAGGAAGATCATTAATGACTGGCGACTGGATTATAACGAGTGTCGACCACATTCATCACTGAATTACCTGACGCCGGCTGAATTTGCAGCGGGCTGGCGAAACGGGAAATATGAAGAAAAACCAACCGACATTACTAACTGAAGGTTGTATCTAACTCTGGGGGCAGGTCAA
>NZ_JBEAFH010000026.1:0-926 GCF_040061575.1 Klebsiella sp. CB_Kp196 | reverse complement strand
CCGGGCTTGTATGATTACTCCGTCAGAAAGAACCGGCCAGTTCTCTCTGATGGCGGTCCGGATGCCGTGTCCGGGCTTAGGCTTTCGCGCCTGTTCCGTAGATCCTTTGCACCGGACCGCCGTTCTTTCTCATGTGATAAACCGGACAGTATCATGGACCGGCTTTCACCGGTAACCCGTATTTGCAAGGTTGGTTTCACTATGGAAAATGAACTCCACTTCATCGGTATTGATGTCGCCAAAGCTAAACTGGATGTCGATATTCTTCGCCCTGATGGCCGGCATCGTTGTAAAAAATTTGATAATACCCTCTCCGGACACGAAGCGCTGGTCCGCTGGCTTCGCGGCCATGACGTGAACCGTGCCCATGTCTGCATGGAGTCCACCAGCACCTACATGGAAGACGCGGCCGCGCATCTGAGTGATGCCGGGTATACCGTGTCCATCATCAACCCCGCCCTCAGTAAAGCTTTCGCACAGAGTGAGGGGTTGCGCAGTAAAACTGACAAAGTGGACGCCCGTATGCTGGCTCACTTCTGCCGGGAAAAACGCCCGTCAGCCTGGGAGGCCCCTCATCCGACAGAGCGGGCACTGAAAGCCCTGGTGTTAAGGCATCAGGCGCTGACAGAGATGCAGACGCAGGAGAAAAACCGGCGAGAAACCGCGCCGGAGGTTCAGCTGGCCAGCATTGATATCCTGCTGGGATGTCTGAGCGCGGAGCTGGCGCGTATCGAAAAACAGATAAAAGACCTGACGGATAACGACCCGGATATGAAACGACGGCGGAAGCTGCTGAACAGTATTCCGGGCATCGGGGAGAAAACAGCGGCTGTTCTGCTGGCGTATACGGGCCTGAGGCTGAAGTTCGGTACAGCGCGGCAGTTCGCGGCGTATGCAGGACTGACGCCGGTGCAGCATGAGTCGGG
>NZ_JBEAFH010000025.1:0-1426 GCF_040061575.1 Klebsiella sp. CB_Kp196 | reverse complement strand
TAATGCCAGTCAGTTAAGCAACTGACTGGCTTTTTTTCGGGGCTGTGGGGTATCTCCAGGGCCTTTCCTTTACCACTCTCGGGAAGGCCCTTTCCCTTCTTGTCGGTAATTTTACCAGTTGCCCCATGCTTTCAAGATCGCGCATCAGCTCCGGGATACGCCCTGGTGAAGCGCCCTGAAGAGTCATCAACATTCTCATGACCATGCCACATGATTCTGAGAAGCTCAGCTGATTCGGCCAGTATCCTTTCAGATGCCCGGCCATTTTAATCATCTGATATCTCACCAGATTATAAGCCAGTAAGACACCCCACAGTTCCTGCTCCACAAGTTCCGGCTTTTTACTTCTTAGCGTCAGCCTGCTCAGTTGCATCGTCTGTTTTATCTCCCGGTATCCCAGTTCAATTTCCCAGCGATGGCTGTACAGGTCTGCCATTTCCCCTCCGGGGTAACGCATGGCATCCGTCATTGACGTCAGCAGATGGCAGACTTTACCTTTGCGCGTCACACTCAACAGCCGGGCTGTCATCTCATCTCCCAGACCCGGCCATTTTTTTCGTGCCTGTGGACTGGTTTTCAGCTTCACCAGATGGTCGCCCTTACCCAGCTTTCTGACCTCTTCGTACTGCGCACCCTTTCTGAGCGGGATCATCCAGTGACGGTGCTCTCCCGCCTGGCTCCATGCATTCAGCAGCCCCAGGGAGTAATAACCTTTATCCATTAACGTCAGGGTGTTATCGCCGGTCTGCTCTGTCAGTTGCTCCGCGAGCTCATTTTCGCTGTTTTTCATCGTGCCGAAGGCCGCTGCCGTCAGCAGATGGCTGGTCAGCTCCATCTGACAGACCATTTTTACCTGAGGATAAAGTGCCGGGTTTCCGCCATGCGTCTGGCGGGGGAAAGCTTTATCATTTTCTGGCGTGTCCGGTGTTCGCCAGAAAACACCATCAATGGCCAGCAGGGTCAGACCGCACCAGTGCGGATGCGGCGTGGCGTTATGCCAGAGCTGCGCTGTTTGCGTGAACACGCGGCGTACGGCCTCGCTTCCCAGCCGCTGGCGGGCCTGGATCACGGCGCTGGGCGCAACGAACGGACGATTGCCGGGTAACATGATATCCAGCCGGTTAACGATCTGATGAAGCGGCTCCTTGCGCTCAAGTGCCATACCGACAATGCACCAGACCATCATTTCCAGAGGAAGGCGCCGTTTGCGTAACGTGACAGTGCCGGACTCTTCAAGGCAGCGGGAAATCAGTTCCGGGTCAAGATAATCGCCCAGAGAAGCCAGAGGGTTACGCAGAGAATCGTAACGGGATACCAGATCAAGAGCCTGTCCAATGTGCATAAAAAAATCCGGAAAAGGGTGAGCATTTCCGGATTCTTACACAGCCACTGGATCGATCAACCGATCCTTAACTGATCGGCATTA
>NZ_JBEAFH010000023.1:0-1655 GCF_040061575.1 Klebsiella sp. CB_Kp196 | reverse complement strand
ATTCGGATAGTGACAGTGATTCGGATTCAGACAGCGACTCCGATTCCGACAGCGATTCCGACTCTGACAGCGACTCGGATTCAGATAGCGATTCCGACTCCGACTCGGACAGCGACTCGGATTCCGACAGCGACTCCGACTCTGACAGTGATTCGGACTCGGACAGCGATTCCGACTCCGACAGCGATTCGGATAGTGACAGTGATTCGGATTCAGACAGCGACTCCGATTCCGACAGCGACTCTGACTCTGACAGCGACTCTGACAGCGATTCCGACTCTGACAGTGATTCGGATTCGGACAGTGATTCGGATTCGGACAGCGATTCGGATTCTGACAGCGATTCGGACTCTGACAGCGATGCCGATTCCGACAGTGATTCGGATTCTGACAGCGACTCGGATTCTGACAGCGACTCGGACTCTGACAGCGACTCCGATTCCGACAGTGATTCGGACTCTGACAGCGATTCGGATATCCCGCAGGCCAATGCGGATACCAATACCGCGCTGATCTCTGAGAACCATGACAATCTCGACGGGGTAAACGGTACGATTACCCAGCTGACAGGCGTGAACCTGCTTGGCGTGGTCGATGTTTCGCTGCTTAGCGGTAATAACTTTGACTTTACTGTCGCGAGTGGAACGACTCAGGATGTGGCACTGGATATTTCCGGCGGCACCACGCTGAGCTCGGCGGCGCTGATTAATACGCTACTGCTGCTGCTGGGTGGAACGAATACCTTCCAGGCCGATCTCGCGGTGGTGAATACGGTGACCGGAGAAGTGGTTGCGCTGGCGTCGAATGCGGTGACTATTACGGCGGGAGGCGTCAGCCTGGATTACAGCGGTAGCGCCAGCTTCAGCGACCTGCCGGAGGGGAACTATACGGTAGTGATTTCGTCGCCAACGAATACCGGGCTGCTGCCGACGCTGGTGAATTTCCTGGCGAATCTCAGCGTAGCGACCGCGGTGGATGTGGCGGTAACCGACTCCGTAGGATACGAGTCCGCGATTATCAGCGGTAACGTACTGCAGACGGACGCGGGTGGGGACGTTGGCGATACCGGTACGGATATTACTGTGACCAGCATCATTGCGACCTCGGTTCCGGGGGCAACGGCGGAACCGGTTAGCTCGGGGGGGACGATCGTTGAGGGCGCCTACGGTACGCTGGTGATCTATGCCGATGGTTCTTACACCTATCACGCGACCGGAGACGCTGACTCTGTCGGTCAAACGGAGGTCTTTACCTACACCATTACGGATGCGGATGGCGATACGGCAACGACGACGCTGACCATTAATATTGGCCTGGCCGATGATACGGATAGCGATGCTGATTCCGACTCCGACAGTGATTCCGATTCGGACAGCGACTCTGACTCCGACAGTGATTCGGATTCCGACAGCGACTCTGACTCCGACAGTGATTCGGACTCTGACAGTGACTCGGATTCTGAAAGAGAATCCGAATCCGACAGCGAATCTGAATCTGACAGAGACTCTGACTCCGACAGTGACTCGGATTCAGACAGCGATTCGGACTCTGACAGCGACTCCGATTCTGACAGCGACTCGGACTCGGACTCGGACTCGGATAGTGACTCGGATTCGGACAGCGATTCGGACTCCGACAGTGACTCCGACTCTGAC
>NZ_JBEAFH010000022.1:0-2162 GCF_040061575.1 Klebsiella sp. CB_Kp196 | reverse complement strand
TTGACCAGCCGAAGGCTGGCCTCCGGTGAGAGGCAGGAGCCTCTCATTAGTCCCCGGGAGCATAGATAACTATGTGACTGGGGTGAGCGACAAATCTGCCAGGAGCAGATTTGAACGTCGCTTGCGACGGCCCGTGAGGGCGAGGCCCATGGATGGGCCGAGTAATCCGCAGCCAACACATAAGCAACTCGAAGTATGAAGGGTATAGTGGCATAAAAGGTTATTTCTCTACAGAAAGAACAATCCTAATCCGTCAGCAGTCTCCCTTTTTCGTCAGTTGAAAATGCAGATACAACGCGCGCCACCCTGCCGGCGTAATCGTCACTTCGCGAAATCCCGCGGTAGTGCTAAACCAGCCGTTCTCCAGACCGTGCTGCAGCAGCGCCGCGCCCGCCGCGCCCCCAAGATGAAAGCGTCGTTCGCTCCAGTCCAGACAGCCGCAGCAGGCTTTGCGCCGGGAGCCGCGCTTCACCACCACTCCCAGCCGGGCAAAGTGCGCTTCCCCGGCGAGCGTCAGCGCCGTTCCGTCAGGCGTTATCCACGCTTCACGCTGCAGAAAATCATACAGCGATACCGCCACTTCTCCGGCCAGATGATCGTAACAGGTGCGCGCCAGGCGCAAATTGACCGGCGTGCTGGTTGCGAGCGCCACCGCGCGCTTGCCGGCCATGGTCATCATATTCTCCAGCAAACCGGCGACATCGCTACCGGCGAGGCGGTAGTAGCGATGCCGGCCCTGAGCAAGGCAGATTAATAAACCGCTGTTGACCAGGCGGCTAAGATGCGCGCTGGCGGTCGAAGGGGAAATATCGGCGACGGCAGAAAGCTCGGTCGCCGTCCACGCCCGGCCGTCCATTAAGGCGCACAGTATCTTCAGGCGCGAGGCATCCGCCATCGCCGACGCCACTGCCGCCATCGCTTCGGCCAGGGACTCATCGTCTTCAATTAGCTCAACAGGTTTTAACATAGTGCCTCGCTTATTTTCCCTAACCACAAACAGCAGCCAGAGTACCGGGGATGGGCAGGTTAAGCACGATATTCGCGCAGCACCTGAGCCACCCGAATGTGATAACAGGCGAAAATGCTCTCCCGCCCCTCTTTCTGCGCAGCCTGATGGCAAAGGTTGCGTTTCCACGCCTGCACAGCTTCCTCATCCCGCCACCAGGAGAGCGACAAAATTTTCCCCGGTGTGGTCAGGCTTTGGAAACGCTCAATGGCAATAAAACCGTCAATATTGTTCAGCAGCGGCTTCAGCTCCGCCGCCAGCGCTAAGTAACGTTCCTGACTCGCCGGAGTGACCTCGGCTTCAAAGAGTACGGCAATCATCCCATTGTCCTCACGCAATCTGTGTGAGGGTCACTGTATCTTTTCACCCTGGCTCAATGCTTCGTTGACGGGCGAAATATCGCCGCTTTACTTGCTCAAAAAACAGCCAATGCATTCACATTAAAAATGATTAATCACGCGAGGCGAGAAAACTGCGCGGCTGTTGAGATCGTTTTCCACGGCGAAAGAGACGCTGCAGAATAAATTATCTGTTTGTTTTTCTTGGAAATAAAAAATTAAAATTTAGGTATTCGTCATCATACCGTCACAAAAGTGTGATCTAAATCGCACTTTTTGCAACGCGCGTTATAGTTAGCAGACTTATTATAAGTCCATCGAAAGCAACAACGCTTTCCACCATAAAAGTTAAAAGGACAAACACCATGAAAAACGTAAAATTACTTGCCGCTGCCGGTATGCTGTCTCTGGTCTCTTTCGCTAGCTTCGCTCAGCCTGTTAGCGTAACCGCTGATACGCTGGACAACGCCGAAGCCAAAATCGCCGCCATTGCTAAAGACCAGGGCCAGTCTTATCACATTACCGAAGCGTATACCGGTAACCAGGTTCATATGACCGCCGAGCTGTCTAAATAACCGAATGGTTGCAGAGGGAGCTGCCGGACAGGTCGCCTGACGGCGGCTGGTCTGGCTCCCGCCACATAATAAGCACACAGCAATGTCGAGCCCCTTGATGGGGCTTTTTTTGTTGCTGGCGAACAGTGCCCCCACAGCCTGGTTTGTGGGTTCACTGCCGTCTGCGGTGCCGTAGCCCGGACAGATGCGCAGCATCGCCTCCGGGAAATTCAGCCACTCTGCGCGCTGCTCCCGGGGGCGGCG
>NZ_JBEAFH010000021.1:0-2190 GCF_040061575.1 Klebsiella sp. CB_Kp196 | reverse complement strand
GCATATCATGAGCGCAGAAAGCTCAGGAGTGTTTACTTTGAAAGAGATCAACCGGATCAAGATTATACAGGACGTCATTGAACGTCGCATCACAACGCGCCGTGCGGCCGAGCACCTCGGTATCAGCGACAGGCAATGCCGCAGACTTCTTGCCCGTTACCGTGAAGGCGGACCGCTTGGTATGGCCAGCAGACGATGTGGCATGCGTGGTAACCGCCAGTTGCCACCCGGGCTCGCAGATCAGGCTCTGGAACTGATCAAGACGCGTTATGCTGATTTCGGTCCGACTCTGGCGCGTGAAAAGCTCGAAGAACTCCACGGACTGTTTCTTGGCAAAGAAACTGTCCGGCGCATCATGGTGCGGGCTGGCTTATGGGTTCCCCGTAAACAACGTGCCGCAAGGATCCCTCAACCACGGTACCGGCGTCCGTGTACTGGTGAGCTGATACAAATAGATGGCTGTGATCACGACTGGTTTGAAGGCCGTGGCCCGGCCTGCACCGCGCTGGTCTATGTTGATGATGCAACCAGCAAACTGATGGAACTGTTGTTTGTTAAATCGGAGTCCACGTTTTCTTACTTCGAAGCCACGCGGCGCTATATCGATAAGCATGGTAAACCGCTGGCACTGTACAGCGATAAAGCCGGTGTTTTTCGTGTTAACAATAAACACGCCACAGGCGGAGACGGGCATACTCAGTTTGGGCGAGCCATGCATGAACTGAACATCCAGACTATCTGTGCAGAAACCAGTCCCGCCAAAGGGCGTGTAGAACGAGCTCACCTCACTTTACAGGATCGTCTGGTCAAAGAGCTGCGGTTACAGGGCATTTGTTCAATGGAGGCTGCAAATGACTTCGCTGAGGCCTATATGGCTGACTATAACCGCCGTTTTGGCAAAGTACCGCGACATGATTTTGACGTACACCGTGCTGTAGAACATGATGAGGACCTGGGGCTTATTTTCACTGTTCGTGAAAAACGTAAAGTCTCAAAATCGTTGACGATACAATATGATAAAATGTTGTACCTGATTGAAGACAGCGAACTGAGTCGCCGTGCAATAGGTAAATATATCGATGTGTATCACTATCCTGATGGCAGAAAAGAGCTGCGCCTGAACGGTACGCTACTTCCCTACTCTACCTACGACCGACTGTCAGAAATCGACCAGGGCGCGATTGTCGATAACAAGCGTCTTGGCCGAACCCTGGAGTTTATCAGTCTGGTGCAGAGCAAGCGGGATAACACGCGCTCTCAGTCAATTCCCGCTGGAGATGGCCCTTCCCGACGACGGCCAAAGCAGGAAGGGAAGAAATCCCAGCGCTCACTGGATAATGATGACATGCTCGAAGCACTCAAACAGCTTCAGTCACGTTCAGAGGACATTTTTGGTAAAAGAGCCCGCTGATGGTACTCACTGGCCGGACAGTGGTTGCTCACCAGTTGATATTGTCCGGCCAGACCCATGATGTATTATTCATTTCGTTCAGCATCTTTATGTCCTGCTTTTCACGGGCATACTTACCCCATAATGAATGAAAAGAACGAACAATACTGATTAACTGCTTTTTTCTTTGCTCCGGAGATAGGCTGATAAAATAGCAGCACCTGCTGTCAATATTATCCTCAATGAAATTAAAATCAGAGTCTGATGCATATTTTACTGTTAGCATAATATCATTCGACGTTGTTCTCTCAGACTCTGTTAATGCTGATTCTATCAGGTATTCAAAGGCATACATGACAGACAGCTGGTTTTTGTCTGTCTGAATATAACCCATTGAGTTTCTGAGTATTGAGGACTGTACCAGGACCAGAGGCCATAAAAGCTCAACACCATAAAGCTTATATGTATCATGTTGATCATACTGATGTTGCTCAACACGACGATTACCTTCCCGTGCTTTACGAATATCATAGGCAAGGGATAACATAAATCCGTCTTTAACTTTAATCAGTGGGCTTTCATCCACGATGTAATGAATGAGTTCATGTAATTCATTCAGGGCTTCTGAATCTCCCCACAGTATAAAACCTGCATTGTTCGGCGTTAACTCGTATCGAAGCATGGGCTCAATCATCCTGTTGTTTCAGTCGGAGGAAAGTCTATCAGTAAAGAGAATGAGAGATCAAAGTGGTCATTTTAATTGAGCTGGATAACGGACATTTCAATTGAGCCTTGACATA
>NZ_JBEAFH010000020.1:0-2262 GCF_040061575.1 Klebsiella sp. CB_Kp196 | reverse complement strand
CTTCACCTACCATCAGCGTGCCTTCTCCCGAAGTTACGGCACCATTTTGCCTAGTTCCTTCACCCGAGTTCTCTCAAGCGCCTTGGTATTCTCTACCTGACCACCTGTGTCGGTTTGGGGTACGATTTGATGTTACCTGATGCTTAGAGGCTTTTCCTGGAAGCAGGGCATTTGTCACTTCAGCACCGTAGTGCCTCGTCATCACACCTCAGCGTTAGTAACGTTCCGGATTTACCTGGAACATCCGCCTACATGCTTAAACCGGGACAACCGTCGCCCGGCCAACATAGCCTTCTCCGTCCCCCCTTCGCAGTAACACCGAGTACAGGAATATTAACCTGTTTCCCATCGACTACGCCTTTCGGCCTCGCCTTAGGGGTCGACTCACCCTGCCCCGATTAACGTTGGACAGGAACCCTTGGTCTTCCGGCGTGCGGGTTTTTCACCCGCATTATCGTTACTTATGTCAGCATTCGCACTTCTGATACCTCCAGCAACCCTCACAGGCCACCTTCAACGGCTTACAGAACGCTCCCCTACCCAACAACACATAGTGTCGCTGCCGCAGCTTCGGTGCATGGTTTAGCCCCGTTACATCTTCCGCGCAGGCCGACTCGACCAGTGAGCTATTACGCTTTCTTTAAATGATGGCTGCTTCTAAGCCAACATCCTGGCTGTCTGGGCCTTCCCACATCGTTTCCCACTTAACCATGACTTTGGGACCTTAGCTGGCGGTCTGGGTTGTTTCCCTCTTCACGACGGACGTTAGCACCCGCCGTGTGTCTCCCGTGATAACATTCTTCGGTATTCGTAGTTTGCATCGGGTTGGTAAGTCGGGATGACCCCCTAGCCGAAACAGTGCTCTACCCCCGAAGATGAGTTCACGAGGCGCTACCTAAATAGCTTTCGGGGAGAACCAGCTATCTCCCGGTTTGATTGGCCTTTCACCCCCAGCCACAAGTCATCCGCTAATTTTTCAACATTAGTCGGTTCGGTCCTCCAGTTAGTGTTACCCAACCTTCAACCTGCCCATGGCTAGATCACCGGGTTTCGGGTCTATACCCTGCAACTTAACGCCCAGTTAAGACTCGGTTTCCCTGCGGCTCCCCTATACGGTTAACCTTGCTACAGAATATAAGTCGCTGACCCATTATACAAAAGGTACGCAGTCACCCAACTAGTGGGCTCCTACTGCTTGTACGTACACGGTTTCAGGTTCTTTTTCACTCCCCTCGCCGGGGTTCTTTTCGCCTTTCCCTCACGGTACTGGTTCACTATCGGTCAGTCAGGAGTATTTAGCCTTGGAGGATGGTCCCCCCATATTCAGACAGGATACCACGTGTCCCGCCCTACTCTTCGAGTTCACAACCTGTGTGTTTTAGTGTACGGGAGTATCACCCTGTACCCTGCGACTTTCCAGACGCTTCCACTAACACACAAGCTGATTCAGACTCCGGGCTGCTCCCCGTTCGCTCGCCGCTACTGGGGGAATCTCGGTTGATTTCTTTTCCTCGGGGTACTTAGATGTTTCAGTTCCCCCGGTTCGCCTCGTTAACCTATGTATTCAGTTAACGATAGTGCAACGAATTGCACTGGGTTTCCCCATTCGGACATCGCCGGCTGTAACGGTTCATATCACCTTACCGACGCTTTTCGCAGATTAGCACGTCCTTCATCGCCTCTGACTGCCAGGGCATCCACCGTGTACGCTTAGTCGCTTAACCTCACAACCCGAAGATGTTTCGTAAAACATCGTCGTGTCGCGAAAATTTGAGAGACTCGAACACACTTAAACAGTGTGTCGTTTCAATTTTCAGCTTGATCCAGATTTTTAAAGAGCAAAACTTCGCAGTGAACCTTTTCAGGTACACTCTGAAGTTTTCTTGTGTTGTGCAGTAAAGATGGTGGAGCTATGCGGGATCGAACCGCAGACCTCCTGCGTGCAAAGCAGGCGCTCTCCCAGCTGAGCTATAGCCCCATCGTAGTTAATCTCATTTACCGTAATTCGATTCCGGGCAAGGCGTGGAAGAACGAAGCATACTGAAGTATGCGAGTTATTTCACAACGCAGCACGGGAGCGAATTTGGTAGGCCTGAGTGGACTTGAACCACCGACCTCACCCTTATCAGGGGTGCGCTCTAACCACCTGAGCTACAAGCCTGCAGAGATTTTTTACTGCTACATTTTCATCAGACAATCTGTGTGGACACTACAAAGGCAGGTTCTTTAAGGTAAGGAGGTGATCCAACCGCAGGTTCCCCT
>NZ_JBEAFH010000019.1:0-4269 GCF_040061575.1 Klebsiella sp. CB_Kp196 | reverse complement strand
CGCGAGCAGAACCACCGTAGGTTTTAGCCAGAACGGTAGTGATTGCAGCGGTCAGCGTTGTTTTACCATGGTCAACGTGGCCGATAGTACCGACGTTAACGTGCGGTTTTGTACGTTCAAACTTTTCTTTAGACATCGATTGTCCCTCTAAGACACGGATAAATCGGTGATATCACCACATCAACCGGGCAACATGCCCGACTTGTTGAATGCAATAAACAAGAGAGAAACAGGGGAGGAGAGATAAAGAAGTGGTGCTGATACCCAGAGTCGAACTGGGGACCTCACCCTTACCAAGGGTGCGCTCTACCAACTGAGCCATATCAGCACGTTTGGAGCGGGCAGCGGGAATCGAACCCGCATCATCAGCTTGGAAGGCTGAGGTAATAGCCATTATACGATGCCCGCATCCTGAAACTCGGCTACCCAGTTCTTTCTATAACAAAAAAAAGAGAAGCGTCTCTTTTTTTGTTTGAGCTGACCAGTTTAACCAATCAACTCTGGCTCCGCAAAGCGTTGCCGAAAGATGGTGGTGGGGGAAGGATTCGAACCTTCGAAGTCGATGACGGCAGATTTACAGTCTGCTCCCTTTGGCCGCTCGGGAACCCCACCAGGCACTTGATGGTGCCGACTACCGGAATCGAACTGGTGACCTACTGATTACAAGTCAGTTGCTCTACCTACTGAGCTAAGTCGGCATCAAGTAGCGCGCATTCTAGGGAGACCTGCGAGTTCATGCAACTAAAAAATTGCAGAAAATGTTCTATTGCTCACATTTTGTGCTCAAACGAGAAAAAATGGTGTAATTTCAAACAGAGCAGGACAAAAATACGCCAATCATCCTCACGGATAGGGTTGCCGAGGAGGGCAAAAAGTAGAGTGAAGTCGCTAAAGCGGCATCGATACCCCATCACCTGACCACCCGATTCAATGAATAACCCACGGGTCTCTGCTGAGAACTTTATATCCCCTTACCAAACCATTCATCTCTGTGATGCTACCTTTAGAAAGCATCATTCAATGAGTTTTTTTCTTATTATTCCTCGCAATCTGGTGTTACCCTCCTGCCCATTGTCCTGATTAACTAGTGTGAAGCACCCCGCCTTCATGTAATTCGGCGGTTGCAAGAGCATGCTTATGAGCCTAAAAGAGCAAACGTTAATGACACCGTATCTACAATTTAACCGCGACCAATGGGCTGCGCTTCGTGATTCCGTTCCGATGACGCTAACAGAAGAAGAAATCACGCGGTTAAAAGGCATCAACGAAGATCTTTCCCTGGAAGAAGTAGCGGAAATTTATTTGCCGCTGTCGCGTTTACTCAATTTCTATATCAGCTCTAATCTGCGCCGCCAGGCTGTACTGGAACAATTCCTTGGCACCAACGGCCAACGTATTCCTTACATCATTAGCATTGCGGGTAGCGTGGCGGTCGGGAAGAGCACTACCGCGCGCGTGCTGCAAGCATTGCTGAGCCGCTGGCCTGAACATCGACATGTAGAATTAATCACGACAGATGGTTTTCTGCATCCTAACGCGGTATTGAAAGAACGCGGCCTGATGAAGAAGAAGGGCTTCCCGCAGTCTTATGACATGCATCGCCTGGTTAAATTCGTCTCAGACCTGAAATCCGGCGTTCCTGACGCTACGGCTCCGGTTTATTCACATCTGATTTACGACGTCATTCCTGATGGGGATAAAACCGTCACGCAGCCTGATATATTAATTCTTGAGGGATTAAATGTTCTGCAGAGCGGCATGGATTATCCACACGATCCGCATCATGTATTTGTTTCGGACTTCGTTGATTTTTCAATTTACGTTGATGCGCCTGAAGAACTGCTAAAAAACTGGTATATCAATCGTTTTCTGAAATTCCGCGAAGGCGCGTTTACCGACCCGGACTCCTATTTTCATAGCTATGCTCAGCTGTCTAAAGATGAAGCAATTGATATTGCCACATCGCTGTGGAATGAGATTAATCTTTTGAATTTAAAAGAGAACATTCTACCAACGCGTGAGCGAGCCAGCCTTATAATGACCAAAAGCGCAAACCACTCTGTGAATCAGGTGCGTTTAAGAAAATAAAAAAGGGAGCGTTAGCTCCCCTTTTTTTATTCAGCGCTGCGCAATGATATCTCACCGCCAATCCAGGGTTTTACCATCCCGTCCTGCTCCAGTAATAATGCGCCTTGAGCATCAATACCTCGCGAAATACCAAAGATCTCTTTATCGCCAATAATAAGTTTAACCGGTCGATTAATAAAGTTATCGAGCTTTTCCCAGCGGGTGAGATAGGGTGCCAGACCTTCATTCTCAAAAAGTTTAAATCCTGCCCGCAGCTCTTTAATCAGACAAGCCGCTAACGTATTACGATCGATAGAGATCCCTGCCTCCTGGAGGCTGATCCAACCCTGATTGACAACATCAGACTCCACCCGGCGCATCATGAGGTTGATCCCCGCGCCGCTGACTATCTGCGCAGCATCGCCGGTTTTCCCCGTGAGTTCCACCAGGATCCCGGACAGCTTCCGATCCTGTAAATAGAGATCGTTTGGCCATTTCACCCGAACTTTATCCGCCCCCAGGCTTTGCAGCACCTCGGCAATGACGATCCCAATGACCAGACTCAAGCCTATAGCCGCAGCAGGGCCCTGCTCCAGTCGCCAGTACATTGAAAGGTAAAGGTTAGAACCAAACGGCGAGAACCACTTGCGCCCGCGGCGGCCGCGACCTGCCTGCTGATACTCAGCCACGCAGGCATCACCCGATTGCAGTTCGCTAAGTCTGTCCAGAAGATACTGGTTCGTGGAATCAATCACCGGTAGTACGGTTACCCGGCCATGCTCGATCTGCCTGGCGATCTGCTCTTCATCCAGAAGCTGGATAGGCTCAGGGAGACTGTAGCCTTTACCCGGAACGGTAAATACGTCGACTCCCCAATCGCGTAACGTTTGAATATGCTTGTTGATTGCTGCCCGACTCATCCCTAAACGCTCGCCAAGCTGTTCACCTGAGTGAAATTCAGCGTCGGCCAGGATCGATATTAGCGTCAAAGGAACGGTGTAGTCTTTCATGCGATGGTCTCCTCGGCATTAACTTCACCCGTTTCACCGATAAAGCGCACTTCCGGCTGTAACCAAATATTAAACTTCTCACCAACCTGCTGGCGTACGTAATGAGCCAGCTCAATCACGTCTTCACTGGTTGCCTGATGCTGATTGATCAATACCAGCGCCTGCTGGCTATGCACCGCTGCGCCACCCATCACTTTACCTTTAAGCTGGCATTGATCGATAAGCCAGCCGGCGGCAAGTTTCATACTGCCATCCGGCTGAGGGTAGTGAGGGATGCCCGGATAGGTCGCCAGCAGCGCTTGCGCCTTGTCCGCGCTAACGACCGGGTTCTTAAAGAAGCTCCCCGCATTTCCATTCACTTTTGGATCGGGGAGTTTGGTCATGCGCATATGGCAGACGGCGTCAAATACCTGCTGCGGGGTAACGGTTTGCGGATCGAGCCGGGTTAAATCACCGTAGGTCAAAACGGGTTGCCAGGCTTTTGGCAACGTCAAACCAACCGCCACAATGGCGTAGCGGTCCTGATATTCATGTTTAAAAATACTTTCCCGGTAGCCAAAGCGACATTCAGCAGCGGAAAGACGCTGTTTCACCCCCGTGACCAACTCAATGCAGTCGACGTACCGGCAAACCTTCTGTAATTCAACGCCGTAAGCACCAATATTTTGAATCGGCGAGGAGCCGGCGCAGCCAGGAATCAAAGCAAGATTTTCCAGGCCCGGCATTCCGTTATTTAGCGCAAACTGGACCAACTGATGCCAGTTTTCTCCTGCACCAACATGCAAATGCCACGCGTCAGATGTTTCACTCACTTCTATCCCCATAATACGGTTGATAATGACCGTACCGGAATAATCCTTCAGGAACAGAACATTGCTTCCTTCACCAAGGATCAGGGTTGGCTGGCGCTCTGCGGTGGCATTTTGCCAGGCATCCAGTAGCTGTTTTTCAGTTTCGGCGCGTACAATCGCTTTGGCAGAACGGTCAATACCGAAGGTGTTCCAGGGCTTAAGTGAGTGGCTCATAATGGCTTCCAGATGCAAAATCTGCATTAGTTTACCGTATATAGCGAGGGAAGGCTTCCTGATTGTCAGGGGGAGCAGGTACCATGGCGTGACTAAAATCTGGCAATTTTAAACGACAAAAACGCAAAAAGCCCATCCGTCAGGATGGGCTCTTCACTTGTTTGATG